>NZ_ATDO01000083.1:0-25223 GCF_000445085.1 Sphingobium sp. HDIP04
TAATCCTCCCCATCGGGAGATGGGGAGGGGGACCGGCCGAAGGCTGGTGGAGGGAAAGGGGCTCGACCTCCGAATCTTCCCCTCCACCACGCTTCGCGCGGTCCCCCTCCCCACGCTGCGCGTAGGGAGGAATTTAACGTCCGCTATTGGCCGCCAGTCATGGTCGCCCTCCCGCACGCCGCTAACTCTCCGGCCCCAGCCGATAGCCCATGCCGCGCACGGTATGCAGCAGGGGCCTGTCGCCGCCATCGTCCAGCTTGCGGCGCAGGCGGCTGACATGCACGTCGATGACGTTGGTGCCGGGATCGAAATGATAGTCCCAGACGCCTTCCAGCAGCATGGTTCGCGTCACCACCTGGTCTGGATGGCGCAGGAAATATTCCAGCAGGCGGAACTCGCGCGGTTGCAGGTCGACGGAGCGCGATCCCCGCTTCACCCGGCGGGAAAGCAGGTCCATCTCCAGGTCCGCGTGCCGCAAATGGGTGACGACCCCGCCGCCGCCGCCGCCCCGGCGCAGCAGCAACTGGACGCGGGCCATCAGCTCGGCGAAGGCGAAGGGCTTGGCCAGATAATCGTCCGCGCCGCTGGTCAGCCCCTCCACACGGTCCTCCGGCGTGCCCAGCGCCGAAAGGATGATGACCGGCGTTTCGATTTCTGCCGCGCGCAGGGCCTTCAGCATCGCCATGCCGTCCATCGCCGGCATCATCCGGTCCAGGATGATCGCGCCATAGCTGCCGTCGCTCGCCAGGAACAGGCCGTCGCGGCCATTGTCCGCCCGGTCGACGGTGAAGCCCGCCTCGCCCATGCCCTTGGCGACATAGGCGGCGGTCGCCGCATCGTCCTCCACCACCAAGATCTTGTGGCTCATCTCTTTCCTCCCGGCCGGTCCAGCATCACCACCCGCATCCGGTGCGCATGCTTCAGGCCCAGCGCTATCCTGGATCGGCCATGGCGTAGCAGATAGGCGCTGGCCTGATCCAGCGAGCGGATCGGCATGCCGTCCAGGCTGACCACGCCGTCGCCGACGCGGATGCCCAGCCGCGACGCCTGGCCGTCCGTCTCCATGCTGGTGACGACCAGCCCAGATCCGTCCGGCACGCCGTTGCTGAGGGTGATGCCGGGCAAGGCGCGGGCCTGCGCGGCGGCCGCCTCCATCCGGTCGTCGCCAGCATGGCGGACGTGCAGGAAGAAGGCGCCGCTCATGACCAGCGCGCAGAGCGCCAGCGCCGCCAGAAGGACGCCCGATGCCGCGTTGCTCAGCCTCTGCCTGTCCATGCGCCTGCTTTCATGGGCGGAAGGATGATCCATGGGAGCCGCCATGTCATGTTACGCTTTGTTCATGCCGCGGTTCATGCCGCGGCCGGGCCTTCATGGACGGCGACCCGCCCCGTCCGCTCCAGCTTGCCCCAGCCCACGACCCAGCCGCCAATGGCCGATGCGATGGCCCGCACCACGACCCCATACATGATCTGGCGATAGACGAAGCGCTGCGCCACCAGCAGATGCGGCGGATAGCGCATGCCGCGATTGTCGAGCGCATAGGCGGCCCAGCCGCACAGCATGTCGATGGCGGTGAAGGCCAGCCAGTACAGCCCCATGGTCCAGACGTCGCCGCTGGTCTGCGCCCAGCCATGCTGGTTCACCCGGACGATGGTGCCCATGATGGACGCGACGAGGGCCAGGTCGATCAGCGGGGAGATGGCGGCGAACATGATCTGGAACAGCCAGGCCTGCGGCAGGCCGACCAGCGCCAGTCCGGTGGGCCGCCGTTCGCGCAGGATGCGGCGATGCTTCCACAGGCATTGCAGCGTGCCGAACGCCCAGCGATAGCGCTGCCGGGCGAGCGCCCGGAAGCTCTCCGGCGCCTCGGTCCAGGCGACGGCTTCGGGATCGAAGGTGACGCGCCAGCCCGCCCGCTGGATCGCGATGGTCAGGTCCTGATCCTCCGCCAGCGTATCTTCGGGATAGCCGCCCACCGCGTCCAGCGCCGCCCGCCGCCACGCGCCGACCGCGCCGGGCACCACGGTCATGGCGTCGAACCCGGCCAGCGCCCGGCGCTCCAGATTCTGCCCGGTGATATATTCCACCGCCTGCCAGCGGGTGACCAGGTTGACGCGATTGCCCACCCGCGCATCGCCCGCGACTGCGCCCAGCGCCGGATCGGCGAACCAGCGGGCGAGCCGGGCGATCGTCTGCGGCTCGAACTGGGTGTCGGCGTCCAGCGCGATGACGATCTCTCCGGTCGCCTGCGCCAGCGCCCGGTTCAGCGCCGCCGCCTTGCCGCCATTCGGCAGCGTCAGCAGCGTCACGCGGGGATCGTCGGCGAAGGCCTGCGCCACGATGGCGCTGGTGGCGTCCCTTGACCCGTCGTCCGCGACGATCAGTTGCAGCCCCGGATATCGGCTGGCCAGCACCCGGCGAACCGAGGATTCGATGACCCGCGCTTCATTATAGGCGGGGATGATGACGGAGACGGTCGGCTGATGGTCCGGCGGCGCGGGGCGGCCGCGCCGCGCCTGGAACCAGGCGAGGAAGGTCATCAGCACCGCCCGCGCCAGCCCCAGCGAGATGGCGACGTAGAAAATCCACCCCAGCAGCGCGGACAGCGCCGCCAGCGCCACGAAGGCGGCGACGTCGACCCGCACCGCCAGCAGGTCGCCGGCCCCGACCGGCGGCATGGCCGCCTTCGCCGGAATCCCGGCAAGCTGCGATACCGGCACGAAGCGATAGCCCTCCGCCCGCAACTGCGCGATGATGCGGGGCAGCGCGGCCACCGTCTGCGACCGCTCGCCCCCGCCATCATGCAGAAGGACGATATTTGCGGAGCGGTCGGCGCTGGCCGCATGCACCTGGTCGATCACTTGCCGCACTATGGCGTCCGCGCCGGGGCGCTGCCAGTCATTGGGATCGACATGCAGGCCGACCACCGTATAGCCCAGCTTTTGCGCCGCCAGCGCGGGGCCTAGCTCGTCCGCCGTGGTCGGCTCCGCATCGCCGAAATAGGGGGCGCGGAACAGCCGCATGCCGCGCCCGGTATAGGCCTGCACCAGCCGCTGCGTGGCGTTGAGCTGCAACCGGGTCGGCTCCTCCGACCAGGTGGCGAGGTTCGGATGGTCGTAGGTGTGGTTGCCGATCTCGTCCCCGTCCGCGACGATCCGTTGCAGCAGGCCCGGATGCTCCAGCGCGTTTTCGCCGATGACGAAGAAGGTGGCGGGCGTGCGCGTGCTCTCCAGCACCTTCAATATCTTCGGCGTCCATTCCGCATCCGGCCCGTCGTCGAAGGTCAGGGCCAGCGTCCTGCGGTCCTGCCCGCCTGCGCGCTCCACCTGATAGGGCGTGGGCAGCGCGCCATAGCTTTCCTGTTCGATAGTCCCCTGCGGCCCGAAGGCGATGGCGCGATGGCCCTGTGCGGGCGTGGCGGTGATGCGCAGGATTTCGCCCGAACCCTCGACATCGGTGTTGAGCGTGCTCGCCATCGTGCCCAGCTTCGGCCGGCCGCCGGTGCGCCACGCGGTCAGGTCCGCCCAGAAGCCGGGGTCTTCGCTGCCCAGCCGCCACAGCGCGACGCTCCGGATGCCGAGCCGCTTCAGCACCAGCAACTCGTTCCAGATCGCGGCGGCGTCCAGCATCCAGATCTGGTGGCGCACCCCCGCCTCATCATAGGCGAAGCCCGCATTGCCGCTCGCCGCGTCGTAGAGCGGGCGGGCGGCGCTGTCATGCGCGGCGAGCCAGGCCTCGTCCAGCGACAGGGCGTCGGCGGTCCCGCCATGCCAGTCATAGGCATAGCTGCCGAGCGCGACGAGGATCCTGTCAGCGCCGATGGCGCGCAGCGCTGCCTCCGCCTGCCGGGCGAACCAGCCCTGCGCGGCGATGGGGCCGGGCTGACCGCTCTGCCAATGCTGGTCGTAATCCATCAGGATCACCCGGTCCGCCACGGCGGCGAAGCGGGCCAGCGGCCAGCCTTGCTCCCCCGCGGGCACGGTCAGCGCGATCTTCGCGCCCTGCGGCAGGGCGACGCGCAACATGCGCAGGAAGCGCAGATAGCCGGGCATGGCGCTGTCCGGCAGCGATTCGAAGTCCATGACCAGCCCCGCCTCATGGCGGCGGGCGACATAGCCGCCTAGCTGACGGGCCAGCGCCCGCGACGCGACGGCATCGCGCAGCAGCCGCGCCGCGCCCGCGCCGTCCCAGCTTTCGCTGCCGATATTCTGCACCATGGGCAGCACCCTGGGCGGGCGGGGCATGGCGGCGATCATGCGGTCGAACGCCGCGTCGGCCGCGACATGGATCGGCTTGCCGGCGCCGGGCACGCTGATCAGCGCCGGCACCACCCAGTCCAACTGCCCGACATGGCGGCGCAGGGAGGCGATGCTGCTTTCATCGCCCGGCATGTAGAAGCCGACGTTCAGCGGCCGGGTCTGCGCGCGATGCCCGCCCCAACGCGGCAGCCATCTGGCGATGCCCCGGCGCAGCGAGGATATGCCCGACAGCCGGGCGGCATGCGGCTGGGGCAGCGGCAGGGCAAGGTCGCCTTCCGATGGGACGGCGACCAGGGTGGTGGCGAAGGCGATGGCGGCCAGCAGGATCAGCAGCAACGCGCCCGCCAGCAGCCGCCGCGCCCAAAGCCCCCTGCGGCCGGTAGGATCGAAGAAGATCGGTCTGATCATGGTTCGCGCTGTCGCCCTGTTTCGCAGCGCAGCCTTTACCCGCCGCGCCCTGCCGAGCCGATGAGCCGTTCATGAAATATCGGTCATATATTCGAACGCGGGGAATTGGGCGGGAGTGGACGTCAGTTCCTCCCCATCTCTCGATGGGGAGGAATAGGATAGGCTTTCCCCCCAAACCAACCGCGGCAGTTCATACTCCACGCCGAAAATGCGCGGGCGGTCTTGCCCTTCATCGCCCGACATCCGATATCGCCGCCACCGTCCGCATGTTCCGTGATTTTCAGGGAGTTTCCATGTCAGCCAGTCCCCGTGCCGTGACGCGCGCCGTCGAACCGCTTTTCCTCGATCGCTGGTCGCCGCGCGCCTTCGATTCCTCCGCGATCCCGCAGGAGGATCTGGACACGATCTTCGACGCGGCGCGCTGGGCGCCCTCCGCCTTCAACTATCAGCCCTGGCGCCTGCTCTACGCCACCCGCGACAGCGCCGACTGGGGCCGCTTCCTGGGGCTGCTGATGCCTTTCAACCAGGCATGGGTGCAGAATGCCTCGGCGCTGCTGTTCATCCTGTCCGACACGCTGATCGCCGCGCCGGGATCGGAAGATTTCAAGCCCTCGCACAGCCACAGCTTCGATGCCGGCGCGGCCTGGGCGCTGCTGGCGTTGCAGGCGACCCGGATGGGCTATCACAGCCATGCGATGACGGGCGTCGATTTCGACAAGGCGCGGGTGGAACTGGGCGTGCCGGATCGCTTCCGGATCGAGGCCGCCGTCGCCATCGGCCGCATCGCCGACAAGGCGATCCTTCCCGAAGCGCTCCAGGAGCGCGAGGCGCCAAGCGGCCGCAAGGACATTGCGGAATTCGTCACGGCGGGCAATTTCCCCGCATAAGGCGGGAAGGGCGCGCCTGAATTTATGTGCGCGCCGCGCTCCTGCGAAGGCGGGAGCCCGGTTCCAACCTCAGGCCTGGGTTCCTGCCTGCGCAGGAACACGGCCTTGCATCATTACTGGCGGGGCCTTCGGCTCGCCCTGAACTGAATGTCGATCCTAATGATCGACTGCCAGCCTCAACCAATCCCAAAAATGGTGAGGCCCGGTCCCGCTTGCGCAGGCCGAGCCTCATTCCCTCTCCAAACTGGTAAGCGGATCAGCCGTCGTAATCGCCGCCGATATTCTGGTTGCGCGGCGGGGCGGCGGCGGTCAGGCGCAGGGCCTCCGCCGACTGGGCGATCGAACCGATTTCGTCCGGCGTGTCGTCGTCGTCGATCTGCACCTTCTGCAGCGATGCGACGAGCGAATCGTGCAGATCCACCGGCAGGACGGTCTCCTCCGCGATCTCGCGCAGGGCGACGACCGGGTTTTTGTCGCGGTCGCGATCCAGCGTCAGCTCGGCGCCGCCGGAAATCTCGCGGGCGCGCTGCGCGGCAAGCAGGACGAGGTCAAAACGGTTGGTAACCTTGTCGACGCAATCTTCGACGGTAACGCGGGCCAAACGGGCGCTCCTGAACCAAGAGAAATCGTGAAAGGCGCGCCTAACAGCGCAGGTCTTAAGAGTCAATGAAAAGCCCATAAACTGTGGCCAGCCGCCCCGAATGAGGGCATGAACGGAGCATGGCGAGCATCCAGCAGGCAGAACCGGGGCCAGGCGAGGGGCCAGGTGAGGGGCAGATCGGCCTGTCGCTGCATGGCGACCGCCTGCGCGTGATAGAGACCGGACCGGCGCTGCGCCAGGCGCTGGTGGACCTGATCGACGGCGCGCAGGAAAGCCTCAAGCTCTATTATTACATCTTCGCCGCGGACGGCAGCGGGCAACTCGTCCTCGACCGGCTGATCGCGGCGCGGGGGCGCGGCGTTGCGGTCACGCTGATGATCGACGCCTTCGGATCGGGATCGACGCCGCTCGCCTTCTTCGATCCGCTGCTGGCGGCGGGCGGGCATTTCGGCCGCTTCGGCGCGCGCCGCTCGATGCGCTACCTGATCCGCAACCACCAGAAGCTGGCGATCGCCGACGACCGGCGGCTGCTGATGGGCGGCTTCAATGTCGAGGACGGCTATTTCGGGATTCCGGAAGAGGATTGCTGGCACGATCTGGGCCTGCTGGTCGAAGGGCCGCAGGTGCAGGCGATGACGAGCTGGTATGGCCAGCTCTGGCGCTGGGTTTCGACCCGCGGGCAGCGTTTCCGCACGCTGCGCCGCATGGTGCGCAACTGGCACAGCCCCCTCCATCCGAAGGCAGGCGATCCGATCCGCTGGGTGATCGGCGGCCCCACCCGGCGGCTCAGCCCCTGGGCGCAGCTTGTGAAACACGATCTGGAGCGGGCGCGGCGGCTCGACATGGTGGAGGCCTATTTCTCGCCGGGCCGCGGCATGTTGAAGCGCATCGCCCGGGCGGCGCGGCGGAAGGGATCGCGCCTCGTCCTGCCCTCCAAGTCCGACAATGGCGCCACCGTCGCGGCGGCGCGCCTGCTCTACGGCCCGCTGCTCAAGCGCGGCGTGGAAATCTGGGAATATCAGCCCTGCAAGCTGCACATGAAGCTGATCGTGGTGGACGATGCGGTCTATGTCGGATCGGCCAATTTCGACATGCGCAGCCTGTTCCTGAACCTGGAGATCATGCTGCGCGTCGAAGATCCCGGTTTTGCCCAGGCGATGCGCGCCCTGATCGACCGGCGGGTCGCGCAAAGCCGCCAGGTCACGCTGGAAACGCACCGCGCCCAGCGCAGCCTGCCGACGCTGGTCAAGCAGTGGATCAGCTATTTCCTGGTGGGCGTGCTGGATTACACCGTGACCCGCCGGCTCAATTTCCGCGACCCGGATGCCGATTAGGGCGGGGACAGAGCCGTTGCGGTTTCCCCCGCCCCGGAAGCGCGCTAGGGTGGCGGCGTGACAAGGGAGACGGACCCGGCGGCCTACGACCTCGCCGTGATCGGCGGCGGCGTCAACGGCTGCGGCGTGGCGCGCGATGCGGCCGGGCGCGGCGCGCGGGTGTTGCTGCTGGAGCGCGGCGACCTGGCGCAGGGCACCTCCTCCGCCTCCACCAAGCTGATCCATGGCGGGCTGCGCTATCTGGAGCATCGGGAGTTCGGCCTGGTGCGCGAATCGCTGGCGGAACGCGAGCGGCTCTGGGCGATCGCGCCGCACATCATCCATCCGTTGCGCTTCGTGCTGCCCTGGGTGCCGGGGCTGCGGCCGCGCTGGATGCTGCGCCTTGGCCTGTTCGCCTATGACCATATGGGCGGCCGCCGCGCCCTGCCGCCGACCCAGAGCGTCGACCTGCGCCGGCATCCGGCCGGGCGGCCTCTGAAAACAGGCTTCGGCACGGCCTTCGTCTATTCCGACGGCTGGGTGGACGATGCGCGCCTCGTCATCCTGAACGCCCGCGATGCCGCCGACCGGGGCGCAGAGGTGCGCACCCGGACGGACGTGCGGCGGCTGGAGCGGGAAGGCGGCGGCTGGACGATCCATGCGCAGGCAGGCGACGGAACGACGCCGCGCTTCCGCGCCCGCGCCGTGGTCAACGCCGCCGGGCCGCTGGCGCTGGACCTGCTCCATCGCGCCCATGGCGAGACGGACCGCCACATGCGGCTGGTGCGCGGATCGCATATCGTCGTGCCGCGCCTGTTCGACCACGGCTTCGCCTATTTCTTCCAACTGCCCGACGGCCGCATCTTCTTTGCCCTGCCCTATGAGCGCGACTTCACCCTGATCGGCACGACCGATCGCGACCATGGGGGATCGGTCGACGACGTCCGGCCCGATCCCGAAGAGATCGCCTATCTCTGCGACGGGGCGAACCGCTATTTCCGAAGGACCATCGCGCCGCAGCATGTGCTGTGGTCCTATGCCGGGGTCCGCCCGCTGGTCGACGACGGCTCCGGTCGACCGGAAGCGGCCACGCGGGGCTACCGGCTGGAGCTTGACGCGCCGGACGGAGAGGCGCCGCTGCTCAGCCTGTTCGGCGGCAAGATCACCACCTATCGCCGCCTCGCCGGGGAGGCGGTGGCGATGCTGAAGCCCTTTCTCCCCAGCCTGTCGGGCGGCGACTGGACCGCGAAGGCGGCGCTGCCGGGCGGCGACTTCCCGATGCGGGAGCGCGACCGGCTGATCGCGGACCTGGGCTGCGACTATCCTTTCCTGGACTATGCCTCGGTGGAGCGGATCGCCTGCGCCTATGGCACCCGCGCCTGGGATTGGCTGGACGGGGCGCGGGACATGGACGGGCTGGGCACGCATTTCGGCCACGGCCTGACGGAGGCGGAGTTGCGCTATCTGGCCGCGCGGGAATGGGCGATGACGGCCGACGACATATTATGGCGACGGACGAAGCTGGGGCTGCGGCTGGACGCGGGGCAGAAGGCGCATGTCCGCGAGTGGCTGGGGGAGAGGGGATGAGCGAGCGGCCGATATTGGTGCTGGACGAGGGCACGACGTCCACCCGGGCGATGCTCTACGCCCCGGACGGGCGGCGGCTGGGCATGGCGCAGGCGGACCTTGGCCAATATTATCCCCAGCCGGGCTGGGTCGAGCATGATGCGACGGAGATCTGGGAAAAGACCCTGGCCTGCGCGCGCGACATGGTGGCGCTGGCGGGCGGGGCGGATCAGGTCGCCGCCATCGGCATCACCAACCAGCGCGAAACCGTGGTCGCATGGGACCGGCGGACGGGCGAGCCTTTGGCCCCCGCCATCGTCTGGCAGGACCGCCGCACCGCCGGTCATTGCGCCGCCCTGCGCGAGGCGGGGGAGGAGGAGGCGGTCCAGCGGCGGACGGGACTGGTGCTCGACCCCTATTTCTCCGCGACGAAGATGCGCTGGCTTCTGGACCATGCGCCCGCCGTGGCGGAGGCGGGAGCCAGGCTCGCCTTCGGCACCATCGAAAGCTGGCTGATGTGGAAGCTGACCGGCGGACAGCATGTCAGCGACGCCAGCAATGCCAGCCGAACCCAGTTGATGGCGCTGGACGGCACGGATTGGGACATCGGCCTGTGCGACCTGTTCGGCGTGCCGCCGCAGGCCCTGCCGGAGATCGCCGACAATATCGGCGCCTTTGGCGCGACGCAGGCCGAATGGTTCGGCCAGCCGATCGCGATCCGGGGACTGATGGGGGATCAGCAGGCGGCGACCATCGGCCAGGCCTGCCTGACGCCGGGCGACGCCAAGGCGACATTGGGCACCGGGGCCTTCGTCCTTGCCCATATGGGCGGTGCCGTGCCGGTGTCGCGGCATCGGCTGCTCGGCACCCTGCTTTGCCGCCTGCCGGGCGAGACGAGCTATGCGCTGGAAGGATCGCTGTTCGTCGCGGGCAGCCTGGTCCAGTGGATGCGCGACGAACTGCGCCTGATCGCGACGGCGGAGGAAAGCGAAGCGCTGGCCCGTTCGGTGCCGGACAGCGGCGGCGTCGCCATGCTGCCCGCATTGGCGGGGTTGGGTGCGCCGCACTGGCGCGCCGACGCCAAGGGGACGATCCATGGGCTGACGCTGGGCACGAAGCGGGCGCATATCGTGCGCGCGGCGCTCGAATCGCTCTCCCACCAGCTTCACGACCTGGCCGGCGCGTTTGCGGCCGACGGCATGCCCTGGCGGACCCTGTGCATCGACGGCGGGATGAGCGCCAACGACTGGATCGCGCAGGATCTGGCCGACATTCTGGACCTGCCCGTGGATCGCCCCGCCGATGTGGAGACGACCGCCAGGGGCGCGGCGATGCTGGCGGCGGTGGGCGCGGGCCTGTTTCCCTCCCTCGCCGCGGCAGCCGCGGCGATGCGGGCGGAACGGCGATGCTTCATGCCGGCCTTGCCGGACGATGCCAGGAACGAAAGGCTGCGGCGTTGGCATGCGCTGCTGGCCTTTGCGTGATTTCTCGCGTGTATATTCGGAATCGTGAGTATATTTTAACGATAAGCGTCTAATGCGGGGCGGAACATGCAGACGTCTCTTCAACATCCTTCTTCCCGCCTTGCGCCGCTCGCTTTGGGTTGCGCCTATTTCCTCATGGCGGCGCTGGCGTTGGCCAGTTCGCGCTTCGAAGGGGGACTGGCCTTCATCTGGGGCGCCAATGCGCTGCTCATGGCCTATCTGCTGACGTCGCGAGCCGGCGCCTGGCCCGGGGCCCTGATCGTCTGCGGCGTGGCGAGCGCGCTGTCGACCGCCCTGTGGGGCATGGGGACGCTCGCCGCCGTGCCGATGGCGGTCATCAACCTGCTGGAAGCGCTGATCGTCGCGCTGATCTGCCGCCGCTTCGCGCCGGGCGGCAAATTCGCCGGATCGATGCAGCGGCTGTTCGTCTTCATCCTGGCGCTCTGCGGCCCGGCCAATCTGATCGCGGGCCTGGCCGCCGCCACGGTCGCGTCGGCGCTGACGACGGTGCCCTTCGCCTCGTCGCTGCTGCAATGGTATACCGGGCATGTGCTGGGCGGGCTGACCTGCACGCCGATCCTGATGATGCTGATGCGGGGCGAATTGCGGCGCTGGTTCGGCCAGACCCCGCCCCGGGGCAAGTGGGAGGCGCTGGGGCTGTTGCTGCTCTTTGCGCTGGCGACCGCCTTCGTCTTCTATGCGGCGCGCTATCCGTTGCTGTTCGCGCTGCTGCTGCCGATGGTCGCCATCGTGTTCCGCCTGGGCAATCTGGGCGCGGCGGCTTCGGTCATGATCCTGGCCATGATCGGCGGCATGGCGACCATGACCGGCCACGGCCCGCTGTACATGATCCCCGGCACGCTGGGCGAGCGGATGCAGTTCTTCCAGCTTTTCCTGGCCTTCAGCTTCCTGCTGTCCATGCCGATCGCGGCGGAATTGAACAGCCGCCGCCGCCTGTTCCAGATGTTGCAGGAAAGCGAGGCGCGCTACCGCGCCATTGCGGAAAATAGCGGCGACGTGGTGCTCAACATCAGCGTCGGCGGCGTGATCGAATATGCCTCCCCCGCCGCGGCGGAGCAGATCGGCTGCGCCCCGGAACTGCTGATCGGCCAGGATGCCGCCAATCTGGTCGACCCGGCGGACCGGGACCAGGTGATCGCGACGCTGGACCGCGCGCTGGACCAGCCGGGAGAGGTGCAGACGGTGGAATTCCGTCCCTTCATCTCCGCGCAGGGCAGCGAATGGTGCGAGATGGTGGCTCGGGCCGTCGTTGACGAACGCGGCCTGCCTACCGGCGTCGTCAGCACGATCCGCGACATGTCCCGGCACAAGGCGCGGCAACGCGCGCTTCAGCAGGTGGCGGCGCTGGATTCGCTGACCGGGGCGGACACCCGCCGGGCCTTCCTGGAAAAGCTGGAGGAGGAGATGCTGCGCGTCCGCCACGGTGCGCGGGCCTGCCTCTTGCTGATCGACATCGATCATTTCAAGGCGGTCAACGATTGCTACGGCCATGGCGCGGGCGACCGCGTGCTGGCGGGTTTCGTGGAGCGGCTGCGTCCGGGGCTGCGCGGCGGCGACAGCATCGGCCGTCTGGGCGGCGAGGAATTCGCCATATTGCTGAGCGGCACGGATGTCGTGCGGGCGAGCATGATCTGCGAAAGGCTGCGCGAAATGGTGACGGCCCATCCGGTTCAGATCGATTCGGGCGAGGTGATCCCGGTGACGTTCAGCGCGGGCTTGGTCGGGCTGGGCAGCCAGAGCGACGCTCAGGCGGTGCTGGAGGCGGCGGACAAGGCGCTCTACAACGCCAAGCACAGCGGACGGAACTGCCTGCGCCTGGCGGCGTAGGGAGCGTTTGGACCCTCTGGACGAAGCGCCCTCCCGGCGGTTGGGCGCGCGCAGCAGCGCGACGGGGATAATGGCGGGCCGAAAAGTTCCCCAGGTCTATCGCAAGAATCTCGCGATGATATGTTGTAACTTTCCCCCGCCTCGCTTATGTAGCACGCACCATGCCGATCAGCCTTCGCCAGCATCTGCTCAACGGCCGGATCGATCGCCTCGCGATCGCTCTGTCGGGCATGTGCGTGGCGCATTGCTTCGGCACGGCCGTGCTGCTGGGCGTGCTCGCCTCGGCCGGGGGGATTTTCGAAAGCCCGATCTTCCATGAGGCCGGACTTGCGCTGGCGATCCTGCTCGGCGCGGTGGCGCTCGGCCACGGCGCGGTGGCGCATGGCTTCATGATGCCCGCCGCCATCGGATCGCTGGGCCTGGGCATCATGGCGGGCGCGCTCACCATGGACCATGGCTGGCAGGAAAGCGCCTATACGTTGCTGGGCGTCGGCATCCTGGCGCTCGGTCACGATCTCAATCACCGCGCCGGGCGATAGCCGCTCCGGCATCTCAGGCGGGACCGCCCAGCGATCCGGAAATGCGGCAAGCCAAGAAGGTCGGTCCTCGACCCCGGCTCAGATCGGCTTCCGGTCCAGCCGGTGCTCGCCCTTCACCCAGCGCACGGTGCCGGTGCTGGCGCGCATCACGACGCTGTCGGTGGTGAGCCTGCCGCCCGGCAGCCGCTTGACCCCGGCCAGCAGCGATCCGTCGGTGACGCCGGTCGCCGCGAAGATGCAGTCGCCCTTGGCCAGTTCGTTGAGGTCATAGACCTTGTCCAGATCGGCAATGCCCCATTTGCGGGCGCGGGCGCGCTCGTCGTCGTTGCGGAACAGCAGCTTGCCCTTGAACTGCCCGCCGACGCAGCGCAGCGCCGCGCAGGCCAGCACGCCCTCCGGCGCGCCGCCCGAACCCATGTACATGTCGATATTGGTTTCCGGATCGGTGGTGGCGATCACCCCCGCCACGTCCCCGTCCGGGATCAGCATGATGCCGCAGCCGATGGCGCGCAGCTCCGCGATCAGCTTCTCATGGCGCGGCCGGTCCAGCACGCAGACGATGATCTCATGCGGATCGACGCCCTTGGCGCGGGCGACCGCCTCGACATTCTCCTTCACCGGCCTGTTGAGGTCGATGACGCCGTCCGGCAGGCCGGGGCCGACCGCCAGCTTCTCCATATAGACGTCGGGCGCGTTGAGCAGGCCGCCCTCCTCGGAAATCGCCAGCACGGCCAGCGCGTTGGGACCGGCCTTGGCGGTGATGGTGGTGCCCTCCAGCGGATCGAGCGCGATGTCGATCCGGGGGCCGGTGCCGATCGCGTTGCCGACCTTTTCCCCGATGTACAGCATCGGCGCCTCGTCCCGTTCGCCTTCGCCGATGACGACGGTGCCGTCCATATAGAGGTCGTTGAAGGCCAGGCGCATCGCCTCGACCGCGGCGGCGTCGGCGGCCTTTTCATCGCCCCGGCCGATCAGCTTCGACGCGGCGATGGCGGCCGCCTCGGTCACGCGCACCATCTCCAGCACCAGCACGCGATCGAGTATCGAGCTTGCCTGCACCATGTCGTTTCCCCTTCAGCCGCTATTTTGGGGAGGGCGATAGGATGTCGGCCGGCCATTGTCGAGGGCGTGCCTTTCACGAAGCCGATGCAATGAAGGCATTTGTCCGATTGAGCGCCGTCATATGGCGAGATTGGTGGAGAGCGGACGTTACCCTATTCGTCACCCCTCCCCCTATTCGTCACCCCGGACTTGATCCGGGGTCCCGCTGCCTTGGGCTAGGCGCGGACTCAGAAAGAAAGCAGGACCCCGGATCAAGTCCGGGGTGACGGTAAATGCTGTCCGCTCACGGCCAACTTCAGCCCCGCCAACACACCTCCAAGCATCAATCCAGTATATGCATCACCACCGGCGTTTGCAGCAGGCTGTCCGACCCGGCCAGCCGGTCCAGCGTCTCGCGCACGCAGCGTTCCTCGCCCGCATGGGTGACGATCGCCACCAGCACCCCGTCCGTCTGGCTGGCGCCGCGCTGGATCATGCTCTCTATGGACACGCCGGCGTCGCGGGTCGCCGCCGCGATCTCCGCCAGCACGCCGGGCCGGTCCTGTACCTTGAAGCGCAGATAGGCGCGGCCGACGCGCTTGCCGGCATCCGCGGGCTTCTGCTGCGCGAGCGCCGCGACCGGCATGGCCAGCGCGTCGCCATATTCGTCGCGCGCCACGTCGATCAGGTCCGCGACCACCGCCGATGCGGTGGGGCCGTCGCCGGCGCCGCGCCCCTGGAAGAAGAGGCGGCCGACGAAATTGCCCTCCGCCACCACGGCGTTCAGCGATCCGTCGACATGGGCGAGCGGATGGTCGAGCGGCACCAGCATCGGATGGACGCGCTGGAACAGGCCTTCCGGGCCGTTCTCCGCCATGCCGACCAGGCGGATGCGATAGCCCAGCGCCGCCGCTTCCGCGATGTCGGCGGCGATGACGTGCCGGATGCCGGTGATCGCGACCGCATCGAAATCCAGTTCCGTGCCGAAGGCGAGGCTGGCGAGGATGGTCAGCTTGTGCGCGGCGTCGACGCCATCGATGTCGAAACTGGGATCGGCCTCGGCATAGCCCAGTTCCTGCGCTTCCTTCAGCACCTCGTCGAAGCCGCGTCCTTCTTTCTCCATCGTGGTTAGGATATAGTTGCAGGTGCCGTTGAGGATGCCGTAGACGCGGGCGATCTCGTTCGCGGCCGCGCCCTCGCGCATGCCCTTGATGACCGGGATGCCGCCCGCGACCGCCGCTTCATATTTGAGCGCCACGCCCGCCTTTTCCGCCAGCCCGGCCAGGTCCAGGCCATGATGGGCCAGCATCGCCTTGTTGGCGGTGACGAAGGGCTTGCCGACGCTCAGGCACTGGCGGGCGAGGGTGAGGGCAGGGCCGTCCGCCCCGCCGATCAGTTCCACCACCACGTCGATGTCGTCGCGGGTCGCCAGCGTCGTCATGTCGTCCACCCATTCATAGGGCGACAGGTCGACGCCGCGATCCTTGTTCCGGTCGCGGGCGGAGATGGCGACGATCTGGATCGGGCAGCCGGCGCGGCGGGCGATCAGGTCCGCATTGGTCTGGAGCAGCCGGATGACCCCGCCGCCCACCGTGCCGAGGCCGACCAGCGCGACGCGCAGCGGGGCATGGCGGTGCAGATTGGTCATGGCTTGCGTTCATCCTTCCTGATCACGAGACGCCGCGCTGATAGCGGCCTCTGCGCGTCTGTCCAAGGAAAAGGAGCCGATGCCGGAACCGGAAAGGCTGTCGCCGCTGCCAGGTCAGCGAACCGTCCTCGTCCGCCCGCAGGGACCAAGGGCGTCCAGGACAATCCGATAATCCGCGCGGGTCAGCTCGGCATCCTGGGGCGACAGCGCGCGCACGGACCGGGCGGGCAGGGCATCGGGCAGGCCGCAGGCCAGGCGGTACCAGAGCAGGCTGCCGGGCGCGGGGGGGCGGGCTGCCTCATCCACGATCTCGCCCAGCGCCACGGCCCAGCGCGGTTGCTGCCCGGGCCGGCGCAGGATGGACAGCGAGACAGGGTCGCCATTTTCGGTGCGCAGGAAGATCTGCGTCTCCCCTTCCCCGGCGATGGTGCCCGCGACGTGGAAGGCGTCGCCCAGCCCCACGATGCGGGGCGGCGCATCGACGGCGACCAGTTCGGACAGGATCGCCTTCACCCGCTCGGTCTCGGCCGGGGTGGCGAGGATCTGCGCGTCCCGGGCGATGAGCTGGATTTCGCCGGGACGCCCTCCGGGACGCGCGAACAGGATGACCTGCGCCTTCTTCAGCTTGGGCATCTTGCCCCGCGCGTCGAGCGGCGCGTCATAGAGGTAGCGGACGGTCGGGCTGATTCCCCCTTCGCCGCGAATCAGCGCGCCGACATTCGCCTCCACATAGACCCTTTGATGCCCCGGCGGCACGGCGCCGGCCTGCCCCGGCTTCAACTTGATGATGTTGCCAATCCGCGCCTGTGCCACCAGCGGCGCGGCGTCGGCGAGGTCGGCTATGTCCGCATAGGATAGGCCCGCGACACGCTCGGATGATTGCGCTACCATCCGATCCGAATCCGGCTGAGCCGCAGAAATCCGCGATTGTGCGGCGAAAATGAGGCAGATCAGGGTGAGCGTCCGCAGGGGCATGGTGGATTTCTTTTTCATCTTCGTCCTAATGATGGCAGTCCGTGACATGTTTGTCACATGCAAGTCTTTCCGGTGTGTAATGGCGGTCGCAAATGATCATATCGATAAAGCGTTTGCGTGCCACGATGCGCCGCGATAGGAGTTCGCACGGTAGCAAATGGACGGATAGGGGCCAAGATGACCGGGGTTAGCCCGGCCAGCTCGGGCCGTTTTTGGCTTATTTGCCGAATAACAACTGGTAAGCTGAGTTAAGGAGTGTCGTTGCCGAATGGCCTATGCTGACCACTCGCAAGGATCGAGTCGTACGATCTCGATCATCATCGTCGCCCTGATTCACGCTGTTCTGGGTTACGCCTTCGTCACCGGCCTTGGCATGAAATATGTCAAAAAGGCGGCGGAACAGCTGAACGTGATCGACGTCAAGGAGGAACCGCCGCCACCGGACGAGGAGCCGCCGCCGCCGCCGCCAGACCAGCCGGTCGAACCGCCGCCGGTCGTCGCACCGCCGCCGATCGTTCAGACCCCGGCGCCCGCACCGCCGATTCAGACGGTCCGGACCCCGCCGCCGGTCTTCAACCCGGTTCCGGTCGCCGCGCCGCCGCCGCCGGCTCCGCCGCCGCCGGAGGTTCCCGCCTCCCGCGCGTCCCCGCGCAGCAGTCCGGGTAGCTGGCTCAGCGATGCCGACTATCCCAGCCGAGCGCAGCGTGAAGAACGTTCGGGCACGGCCGGGTTCCGCCTGGAAATCGGTCCGGACGGTCGCGTGACCAACTGCACCATCACCTCTTCGACCGGCCATGCCGACCTCGACGAGGCGACGTGCCGCCTGCTGCCGCGACGTGCGAGGTTCAAGCCCGCGACGGCAGCCGGAGGCGGTCCGATGTCGGACACGTACAATGGCCGGATCACCTGGCGTCTGCCGGAGTGATTTTGAAAAGGGCGGGCGGTCGCCTCCGGATGATTGGACGCCGCCTACCCTTGTTTATTGATCCTTTGAGAGGGAAGTCTTGAACATGTTGATGTATCTCGCAGCAGCTGCCGCGCCCAAGGCGGAGAACCCCTATGGCCTGATGGAGGCCCTGGAGCAGGGCGGCACCATCGCCTGGACCGTTTTCATCATCCTTTGCGGTATGTCGGTCGGCACCTTCTATATTTTGTTCACCAAGCTGATCGAACAGCAGAAGGTGATCAACCAGGGCAAGAAGGTTCGCGCAACCTTCTGGCGCGCCGCCAGCCTGAAGGAAGGCACCGCCAAGCTCGAAAAGAACTCGGCCTACAAGCAGATCGTCGATGACGGCATCAAGGCCCAGGAAGAACACACCAAGCTGACCGACCCGGTCGAAGCCCATGACTGGCTGCACGGCTCGCTCGCCCGTTCGGAAGCCTCGATCAACTCGAAGCTCGGCGGCGGCCTGGCGTTCCTCGCCACCGTCGGTTCGACCTCGCCGTTCATCGGTCTGTTCGGTACGGTTATCGGCATCTACCGCGCGCTCATCAAGATCGGCGCCGCCGGTCAGGCCTCGATCGACGCCGTCGCCGGCCCGGTCGGTGAAGCTCTGATCATGACCGCCCTGGGTCTGGCCGTGGCCGTTCCCGCGGTGCTCGCCTACAACTTCCTGCAGCGCCGCAACAAGTCGATCGCCGAACAGCTCAACGGCTTCACCGTCGACCTGCTGGCTCACCTGGTGTCGAACGGCGCCGTGAAGCCGACGATCGCCGCTGCCCCGGCCGCTCCGGCTGCCAAGCCGGCAGCCGCGCCGACCAAGGCCTGATAGGCTGAGATGCCGATAAGGGGGCCGGCGGCGGCTGCGACGCTCGGTCCCCCCTTATCGCACGTGGGCTCCGGAACGCCGGGGCGCCATCGACAAGCATGTTAGGAAATAATCAATGGCAATGAGTGTTGGCTCTGACGGCGGTGACGACAAGCCGATGTCCGACATCAACACGACGCCGCTCGTCGACGTCATGCTGGTGTTGCTCATCATCTTCCTCATCGCGGTCCCGGTCGTCGTCCAGACGGTTCAGCTACAGCTTCCCAAGGTCGCGTTCGAGCCGACGACGACGAAACCGGAAAATGTTTCCCTGTCGATCACGCAGGCTTCCGACGGTAGCTGTGCGGTCTACTGGAACCTGACCCGCGTGTCCTCCAACGAGCTGCTCGACCGCGCGGTCGCGAAGCTGGAGGCGGACATCAAGAAGGCGGGAGGCGTTGAGAACCTGACGCCGGAGGATCTGCCCGAAGTGCATATCCGCGGCGACATCAACGTTCCCTATCGGTGCATCGGCGGCACCATCTACACGATGCAGCGCGCCGGTTTCCCGAAGGTCGGCTTCATCTCCGAGCCCGAACCGGGCACGACGACCCGCCGGCTTTAAGAAGTTCTAGGAGTATCGCCACATGGCTATGAGTGCCGGAAGTGAAGATGGCGAACCGATGGTGGAAATGAACACGACGCCGTTGATCGACGTCATGCTCGTTCTCCTCATCATGTTCATCATCACCATCCCGATCCAGACCCACGCGGTCAAGATCGACCTGCCGCAGAACGCCCCGCCGACCGACAGCGTCATCGACCCTGTCAAGAACAAGGTGGCGATCGATCCCAGCGGCGTCATCACCTGGAACGGTTCGGCCATCGACCTGCTGACCCTGCGTCAGTATCTGCAGCAGTCGCTGCGGTTGCCGGTCGAGCCCGAATTGCAGTTCCAGCCCAACGCGGCCACCCGCTACGTCGTCGTCGACGAGGTGCTGGCCGAGATCAAGCGCGCCGGCGTGACCAAGCTGGGCTTCGTCGGCAACGAACAATACGGCAATTTCTAAGGCCGTCGGGACCGGGTCCGGCAACGCTGGACCCCGGTTCGGGAAAGATTTGCGCATCGGACGGGGCGCATGTCGGGCGTTCGCTGGATCATCGAACGCCTGTGCGCCCTCAGGGCACGAATACGCCGCCGCTGTCTGGCCGGGAATGTTCGACTTCCCGTTTCCGGGCGCGGGCTGGGGTGACGCAATCGGGCGCGTGATGCGCGGACCTGCATGGGGGCTGCTTCGGCGGCCCCTTATTTTTGCCTGGCCTTGCCCGGTTTAATGCTTTCTTCACCGCGACCGGCGATGATGCGGATGGTCAAATCGGCATTGGATCATGGGCGCCACAGTTCAGACAAATCCGTATCGCGGCAGCAATCGTCTGGCGGATCGCCGCACGGCACTGATCGGCGTTCGGATCCGGCGGCCGGGCGAAACCTGGTTCAAGAGCCAGGTCACGGATGTCTCCGAAGTCGGCTTCCGCCTCAAAAGTTTCATGAAATTGGCGGCCGGCGACGATCTTTGGATCATGCTGCCGGGCTTCGAAGGCCGCCGCGCGCGCGTGTTGTGGAGCCGGTCGCATGAATCGGGCTGCGTCTTCGAACGCCCGCTGCATCCGGCGATCCTCGATCACATCATCCGAATCGGCCAATAAGCCATCGGGCCTTGCCTAAGGGCATGTGCCGACCATTCGCCCATCGCGCCCCTCATCGGCGCGATGAACGCCCCCGCGTCACGCGCAGCATCCCTTGGAGCATTTTCCAGTCGGTCCTAAACGCGCAGCGCTGGCCCAAAAACGCCTGACCGGCGTCGCGGCGCGGGCCCGTCAGAAGAACAGCTTGCGGAAACTGATCGTCACAGCTCGCCCCAGCGGGTCGAGATAGCCGGGCTGGTAGCGGACCGGCGTGATCCCGTCCGCGTCGGTGACGCTGCGCCGCTGGTTGAACAGATTGTCGATGCCGATCGATATGCGCGCGCCGCGCAGGAAGGGATGCTTCTTCACCAGCGAAGGCATCTGCCCCAGATTGGCGAACAGGCGCAGGTCCACCGTCGCCAGGCTGCCGAAGTCCAGCCGCGATGCGCCACCCATGGTTCCGCCCAGCGCGCCATCGACATGGGTGCCGCTTTCCCAATCCACGCTCAACCGCGCGCCCAGGCCGTTATTGACATAGCCCAGCCGCGCATTCAGCTCATGCCGCGGCTGGCCGCCCGACGATCCTGTGGCGTCGCCGTTCAGCAGGTCCAGTTCCGGCACGCCGGGCGCGATCAGGATGCTCTCGTTGAGATGCCAGGTGTGATAGAGGCTGAAGCTGAGCCGCCCACTGCCTCCGCCGCCCCTTCCGCCGCCGAAACCGCCCGGCCCGCCAAAGCCGCCGCCCGGTCTTCGCGGGCCTTCGCCAAGGCCTCCGCCCGGGCCGCCGCGATCGCCTTCGCCCCGTGGCCGCTCGCCGCCATCCTGCCCTTGGGGGCGCTGCCCGCCCGGCCCGCGATTGCTGAACAGGCCACGCAGATCCTGCAATTCCCTGGGTCGCTCCTCCGGCTTGGCACCCGCGGCCCGCCAGGCCTCCACCACCTTCTGGATGTGCGATTTCAATGGAACGGACAGGTCGAAACCCCAGCGAAGCTGCTCGCTCCGCGACCGCAGGAAATTGATCGGCCGCGCATCGACCTGCACCAGATTGCCGTCATCGTCCCGCAGGAAACGCTGGGGGAACGCGTCCTCGATGGCGGGGGTCGGCGTCGGAAAGGCCGAAATCGGGTTGCTCGTCCGGCTATTGGCGTAGGTCGCCGTCAGCGTCAGATTGGGTTTCTCGAACGGCTTGATATTGGCGCTGAGGCGGAACTGGTCGCGCACGCTTTCCCTGAGGGCTGCATTGCCCCCGCTCAGTTGCGTCACGAACACGGTCTGCCCGGTCGCATAGTCGAACACCGACACATTGGGCGTGGAGATCGGCGGATCGGTGATCTGCGCGCCCGTGGGCGCGGCGCGATCCTGGTTCGCGGACATCAGCAACTGCACGGCGGGCACCGGCCGCCAGCGCATGCCGTATCCCAGCGTCGAAAGCGTGCCGAAGTCGGAATAATGCTGCGCCGCCGCGTTCACATTGACGCCGATGTCGCCCACCGCGCCCAGCACGCCCTTCGACCGGCTGGTGATCGGCAGGTCGACGCTGACCTGCCCGCTGCCGATTTCCCGGCTGTAGCTGTTGTCGCGCTGCTCGCCCGAACGGATCGACCAGCTATCGAAGCCATTGGCCGATCCGCCCACGCGCACCGACGTCGTCACCGCGCCGGCCGGCAGGTCGAACAGCGGACCCGACAACAGCAGGTCGCCCTGCACCGCCCTCGATTCCGCCTTCGCCCGGTCGATCACCCGCGTCGACAGCAGGCCGGACGAAAAGCCGCCGAACGGGTCCGCGCCCGCATTGATTGCGCTCTGGATCGCGCCGGTCGCGAATCCCCGGTCGGTCGAAGTGCGCGTGTTCGAATAATCGCCATTGCCGGTGAAGGACCATTGCCAGCCGCCGCCCAGAAGGCCGCTGAGCGTCACCCCGACATGGCCGGTCGTGCCCTTGATCTGCTGCCCCAGCTCGCCCGCCTGGCGCAGATAGCGATAGAAGCTCGTCGGCGTGGCGAAGGGCGAGAAGGGGTTGCCCGCCGGCAGGTCGAACGCCGCCGCCTGGAACCCTTGCAGGCTGTCATTGTCGGACAGCTCCAGCCGCCCGTTGACGGTCATCGACACCTTGCCCAGGGCGCGGGCCAGGGTCGCATTGGCGGCGAAGCTCTCCGTCGCCGGGCTGAGCGTGCGATGATGGGCCAGCTCGCCGCCGGTCATGCCGTTCCCGCCCCCCAGAAAGGCGTCGATGCCCGACTGCCGGTTGGCCCGCTCGCCCTGCACGGTCGGCGCCACGCCGCGCTCGCTTTCCAGCAGCGACGCGGCGGTCCTGTACTGCATGTCGAGGGTGAAGCGATTGTCGCCCCGGATGCGCAGCAGCGCGCCTTCGACGGAGCCATTCTCCCGCCCGCCCTGCGTCGTGGCGCCTGCCCGCAGGTCTGCCGTTTCGGCGCGGAACCGCTGGCGCAGCACGATGTTCACCACCTTCTGCGTCGGCGCATAGCCATAGCTGAGCGCCACCTGTTCGGGCAGGATGTCGACCCGCGCCACCGCTTCGGACGGGATGTCCTGGATTTCCGAAAAGCTGGAGATCCGCTTGCCGTTCAGCAGGATCACCGGCGTGCCGTTGGTCTGGGGCGACAGTTCCGCGATCATCTCCGATATGGACGTGACGCCCAGGGCGCGGACATCGGCGGCGGAAAGCTGCTGCTCCGGCCTCACATTGCCGACCACGGCGCCGCGTTCGGGCTGGCCGGTGACGACGATCTCGTCCGCATCGTCCATCTGCCCGGCCGGGCCTCTGGGTTCCTCGGTCTGCGCCATCAGCGCGCCCGGCGCCGCACTCATCATCAACGGAAACAAAAGACAGGCAAAGGAACGGCGCACTGTTTACCCCTTAGGATCAAACCCTGAATGCTCTCCCTCTAGGCGGGAGTTGTCTCAAGACTCTGGCAATGCCCATAGAGATTTGTCGCAAAATGTAACCCGGCATCGCCCCGCCCGACCCGCCACGCCGGAAAGGGGACCGTTCGCCTGCCGATTGCATTGCCCGCCAGACTTTCTACACCTTGGCCCATGCGCACGCTCTATCCCGCCATCGAACCCTTCGCCTCCGGACATCTCGACGTGGGGGATGGCCACCGCGTCTATTGGGAGCGGGCCGGGACGCCGGGCGCCAAGCCTGCCGTCTTCCTGCATGGCGGCCCCGGCGGCGGCATATCGCCCGACCACCGCCGCCTGTTCGATCCGGAACGCTATGACGTCCTCCTTTTCGACCAGCGCGGCTGCGGCCGCTCGACGCCCCATGCGGAGCTGGAGGCGAACACGAGCTGGCACCTGGTCGCGGACATCGAACGGCTGCGGCGGATGATGGGCGTCGAGCGATGGCTGGTCTTCGGCGGAAGCTGGGGGTCGACGCTGGCGCTGGCCTATGCCCAGAGCCATGCCGACCGCGTGACCGAACTGGTGCTGCGCGGCATCTTCACCATCCGCAGGCAGGAAATCGACTGGTATTACCAGCAGGGCGCCAGCCGCATCTATCCGGACAAATGGGAACGCTTCGTCGCGCCCATTCCGGAGGCGGAGCGCGGCGACCTGCTCCACGCCTATCGCCGCATCCTGACCGGCGACGACCGCGCTGCCCGGATCGCCGCCGCCAAGGCGTGGAGCCTGTGGGAAGGCGAAACCATCCGCCTGCTGCCCGACGAGGCGCTCTCCGCCACCCATGAGGCGGACGACTTCGCGCTGGCCTTCGCCCGCATCGAAAATCATTATTTCGTCCATGGCGGCTGGCTGGAGGAAGGGCAGCTCATCCGGGACGCCGGGAAGCTGGCGGACATTCCCGGCGTCATCGTGCAGGGCCGCTACGACATGGCCTGCCCCGCCGAAACGGCCTGGGCGCTGCACAGGGCCTGGCCGCAGGCGCGCTTCGAGATGATCGAAGGGGCAGGCCATGCGTTCAACGAACCGGGCATATTGGACGCGCTCATCAGGGCGACGGACGGGTTTGCCGCCCAAGCGAAAGGATAATCATGCGCACATGGATGGTGCTGGCGGGGGTGTTCGGCCTGATGGCCTGCGGCGAGGGCAGCGACCCGATCACTGCGGTCGACCGCCGGGAAACGCCGGAAACCGGCGCGGCGGCAGCCGTCGCGAAGCTGGACGAGGCCAAGCGCAACGGCGTGCTGGAACGCGCCGTGCGGGCGTCGGGCGCGGCTTGCCCCACCGTCATCCGGTCGGAGCGGACGCAGGTGCGGCCCGGGGCCCGGGGCTGGAAGGCCGAGTGCAATGACGGCACCGCGCATCTGATAGAGATCCACGCGGACGGCACCGCCGACGTCACCAGCCGCACGCGCTGACCGCCGGTTCGGGGCATGCCCCGGTCCGACGCGATGGCGGACCATCGCCGTCAGCCTGCGGCGACATCCTGAAACTGGAGGTTGGCCAGCCGCGCATAGAGGCCCTTCTGCCGCATCAGCATGGCGTGGTCGCCCTGTTCGACCAGCCGTCCTTCGTCCAGCACCAGGATGCGGTCCGCCGCCCTGACCGTGGCCAGGCGATGGGCGATGACGATGGTCGTGCGCCCCTGCATCAGCCGGCCGAGGGCATCCTGCACCAGCCGTTCCGATTCGGCGTCGAGGGCGGAGGTCGCTTCGTCCAGCAGCAGGATCGGCGCATCGCGCAGCAGGGCGCGGGCGATGGACAGGCGCTGGCGCTGGCCGCCCGAAAGGCGCGCGCCGCCTTCGCCCAGAAAGCTGTCCAGGCCCTGCGGCAGGGCGCGCAGGAAAGCCTCCGCATTGGCGGCGCGGGCGGCGGCCCAGATCTGATCGTCGCTGGCGTCCCATCGGCCGTAGCGCAGATTGTCGCGGGCCGACGCGGCGAAGATGATGCTTTCCTGCGGCACCATGGCCATCATGCCGCGCACCTCCGCCGGATCGGCCTGGGGCAGGGGAACGCCGTTCAGGCGGATCACGCCCGAATCGGGATCGTAGAAGCGCAGCGCCAACTGGATCAGCGTGGATTTCCCCGCGCCGGACGGGCCGACGATGGCGACCGTCTCGCCCGGCGCGATGTCGATGGAGATGCCGTGCAAGGCCGCCTGATCGGGCCGGGTGGGATAGCGGAAATGCACATCCTCGAACTGGAGATGCGCGCCATGCTCGGTCCGCGGCACGGGAACGGGGCGGGGCGGGGCTGTGATCTGCGGCGTGGCGCTCATCAGTTCATGCAGCCGCCCGG
>NZ_ATDO01000084.1:0-20089 GCF_000445085.1 Sphingobium sp. HDIP04
CCGGCGGCGACGTCCAGCGCGCCCTGCCACATGACCGCCGTGATCGACCCGAAGACCAGCGCGATGACGATGGCGGTCATCGCCGCGCGCAGGGCGATCCGGCGGCGCGCCGTGGCGAAACCCGCCTCGACCGTGGTGTCGAACCGCGCCCCTTCCCGTCCTTCCTGGCCGAAGGCCTGGACGATCTTCATCGCGCCCAGCGTTTCCGACGTGACGCTGCCGACATCGGCCAGCCGGTCCTGGCTTGCCCGCGACAGGGCGCGCACGCGGCGGCCAAGGCCGATGATCGCCACCAATATGACCGGAATGCCGAGCAGCAGCAGCCCCGCGAGCTTGGGCGCCAGCGCGAAGAGATAGATAAGGCCGCCGGTCCCCGTCACCACATTGCGCAGCGCGATCGACACGGTCGATCCCACCACCTGGTCGATGATCGCCGTGTCGGCAGTCATGCGCGACGCGATTTCGGAGGGGCGGTTTTCCTCGAAGAAGCGGGGTTCCTGCCGCAGCAGATTGGCCTGCGTGGCCGATCGGATGTCAGCGACGACCCGCTCCCCCAGCCAGGACACGAAATAGAAGCGCGCCGCCGTGGCCAGCGCCAGGATCACGACGATCAGGAACAGATATTCGAACCATCGGCTGATGTTGCCGCCGCCCATGAAGCCCCGGTCGATGACCAGCCGGAAGCCGCTGGGGATCGCCAGCGTCGCGGCGGAAGAGACCAGCAGCGCGGCGAGCGCCCCGGCGATGCGGCCGGGATAGCGGCTGGCGAAGCGCCAGATCATCGCCAGGCTGCCAAGCGGGGGGCGCGCCCTGTCGCGCGGCGATGGCTGTTCCACATCTACCATGACGCCGCGCTCTAAAGGGATTTCGCGTGAAAGGGAACATTGTCCATCGGTCCTAGCCGGCGGGCGCGATCTCCGCCGCCAGCGTCATGATGCGCTGCGGCCCGGCCCGGCCGGTCAGGGCATAGGCCATGTCGCCCGCCTCCCAATAGGCGATGACGTCCTCTGCGCGCCGGGCGAGCAGCGGGCGCGCCTCCGCCGGGGTTTCGGCCCGGTCGGCGAAGAAGGACAGTTGCTCCC
Organism: Sphingobium sp. HDIP04; assembly: GCF_000445085.1. Taxonomy (NCBI): domain Bacteria; kingdom Pseudomonadati; phylum Pseudomonadota; class Alphaproteobacteria; order Sphingomonadales; family Sphingobiaceae; genus Sphingobium; species Sphingobium sp. HDIP04. Next base: position 1,083 of record NZ_ATDO01000084.1, read on the forward strand.
CCTCCGGCGTGGTGATCGACACGGCGACGGCGGGGCTGTCGGGCGTGGGATAAAGCTGCACGTCATGGACGCGCCATCTGGCGGGCAGCGGCGGCAGGACGATGCCGGTCGACCGTTGGATTTCGCCGGGGTTGAGCGTCGCGCTTTCCACTTGCGACGCCATGCTCTGGCGCAGCAGCCCGGTGCGGTGGGACGCGGCGGCCTCGTCCAGGAAGGTGGTGGCCTGCGCGGACTGCGGAAACTCGCCCAACTCGCCCCTCGCGATCCAGCCGCTCGCGACCAGGGCGGCGATGCCCGCCGCCCGGCCGATATGGCGCCAGGCGCGGCGACGGTCATTGTCGTTGGCGACCGGGACCGATGTGTCGCGGCGGCGGCCGACCAGCGTTCCCTTGGTCCCGTCAAGCCTCAGCCGGAAATCGATATGCGGCCACCGCTTGCGCCAGCGCCTGGCGACCAGCCGCTCGCCGGGGCGGGCGGCGTCGTCCAGCAGCACCACCGCCCCCGGAGACAGGCGGGCGAACAGGCTGTCCGCCGCGCCCCGCACCAGCGGATGCACCGCCCAGGGCGGCCCGTCGATGATCAGCAGGTCGATGCTGTCGGGCAGGCTGTCGATGTCGTACCAGCGGCCCGGCCAGTCCTCGCTCTCCGCAACCAGCGGCGCATGGCGCAGATCGGCCGTCAGCCCATGGTCCGCCAGCCAGTTGCGGGTCGCCTGCACGAATCCGTCATGCTGGTCGAAGCTGGTCAGCCGTCCTCCGCCGTGCAGGGCCAGGGCGCGGGCGGCGATCAGCGTCGATGCGCCCGCCCCCAGTTCCACGACATGGGCAGGCCGCAGCCGCGCGATTTCCCGCACGATATGGCGCAGGAAACCCATGTCCGCCTTCCAGCTTCCCAGATGCGGCAGGGCGTCATGGGGCAGGCCAAGCTCGTCCAGCAGGGCGCGCTTGTCCGCCTTGCGCCCACCCGACAGGCTGGCCAGCAGCCAGGGCCAGCTGATCGCGCCGAAGCCGATGCGCCAGGCCATGTCGGACAGCCGACGCCGGGCCGCCAGCGCATCGGCGTCGTCGATGGGCAGCAGGCCGGTCAATTCTCTGGAGGTCACGGCTAAGCCTATCCTTTATCTGCGGGTCGAGACTGGTTATGCGGCGGGATAGCCCGTTCGCATAGACCCGACTATCGCCAGCATAGGGAACGCCGATGACCCGCATCATATCCGCGACTGTTGAACGTTGGCCGGTCGCGGGAGCCTTCATCATCAGTCGCGGGGCCAAGACGTCGGTGGACGTCGTGGTCTGCACCGTGGGCGACGGCGCGCATGTCGGCCGGGGCGAGGGCACGGCCATCTATTATGAAGGCGAGACGGCGGAGGGCTGCGCGGCGGCGATCAACGCCTATTCAGGGCCGCTGGAGCGCGACGCGCTGCTGCGGGCGATGCCTCGCGGGGCGGCGCGCAACGCGCTGGACTGCGCGCTCTGGGATCTGGAGGCGAAGCGCGCCGGCGCGCCCGTGTGGAAGCTCGCCGGGCTGGCGGAGCCCGCGCCCCTGCCCACCGCCTTCACCATCAGCCTGGGCGATCCGGAGAAGATGGAGGCGGATGCGCGGGCGGCGGCGGGACGCGGCTTCGGCCTGCTCAAATGCAAGCTGACGGGCGAGGGCGACCGGGCGCGGATCGCCGCGGTGCGGGCGGGCGCGCCGGACGTGCGGCTGATCGTCGACGCCAATGAAAGCTGGCACGAGCTGGACATCGCGGCGGAGGCGCAGGCCCTGGCGGAACTGGGCGTGGAGATGGTCGAACAGCCGGTCTTCCACGGCAGGGAGGAGCGGCTGGCGGGGAGCAGGTCGCCGCTGCCGCTCTGCGCGGACGAGAGTTGCCACACGCGCGCCGACCTCGACCGGCTGGGGGATTTCGACGCGGTGAACATCAAGCTCGACAAGGCGGGCGGGCTGACCGAGGCGCTGGCCCTGTCGCGGGAGGCAAGGGCGCGGGGGTTCCGCGTGATGGTCGGCTGCATGCTGGGCACGTCGCTGGGCATCGCGCCCGCCGCGCTGGTGGCGCAGGGGGCGGACTGGATCGACCTCGACGGCGCGCTGCTGCTGGCGAGGGACCGGGAAGGGGGGATGCAACTGCGCGACGGGCTGCTGCTGCCTGGCGGGCTATGGGGCTTGGATTAAGTTATCTCCCAACCCGTCATGCTGAACTTGTTTCAGCATCCATCGTGCCTCCAGGCACTTTACGCCGGTGGGGAGAAATGGATGCTGAAACAAGTTCAGCATGACGAAGGAGGAGAGGGGGGCGACCCTCAATAACCCAGCGTCAATCCCATCGCATAATATTTCGGCCCCACATTGGCTTTCGCCCGCAGCTTGGGGATCAGCGGCATGGCAAGCGTCGCATAGGGGCGTGTATTGTCGCCGCTGAAGCGCACGCCCGCGCCGATGGTGGCGGAGGCGGGGAGGGTATAGCTCGCCTCCACCCGCCCATAGAGCTTCGTGTCCCCATCGCGCAGATAGACGCCGCCGCCCGGCGTCAGGCTGAAGCCGCCAATGTCCATCGCGTAGCCCGCGCCGATTTCCGTGCCCCAATGCCCATCGGCGCGTCCGTAATTGGCCTCGGCCCCTATCCCCTCGGCATGGGCGGCGGGGGCGAAGGCGAGCGTGGCGGCGGCCAGCAGATAGAGGGGCTTCATGGCTGTTCCCAGATGTCCGTTCATGATCGCACCCGCCTGACTCCCGCCGCCGCGCCGGGCAAGCGGGAGCAGGCAGAGCGAGTCCGATATGCGGCCAGGCGAGTCAGGCGCGGGCGTCGCCCCCCGGCTGGTCGACCCGCACCACCGGCTGAACCTCAGCATAGGGCATGATCGCCCGGCCGTCGGGCGCGGCGGTGAAGCTGGTCTGCGTGGGATAGGCGAATTCGATCCCCTCCGCGTTAAAGCGCTTCCAGATGGCCAGGCCCACCCGGTGCCGCGAAAGGAAATAATCATGGGTGTCGGGGTCCGGCACGTCGAAATTGAGCTGATAGTCGAGCGAACTGGCGCCGAAGCTGACCAGCCCCGCATTGACGAAGATATGCCCCTCCGCCTCCACGATCTCCTTCAGCATGGCGGGGATGGCGTCGGCCTTGTCCTCCGGCGTCTGGTAGATGATGCCGATGGCGAAGGTCACGCGCCGCTGCGCCAGCGTCTGCAGGCTGGTGATCTCCTTCTGGAGGAGGTTGGCGTTGGAGATCACCTTCTTCTCGCCGCTCATCGCGCGCAGATGCGTGCTTTTCAGGCCGATGCGCTCCACCCGGGCGGTGGTCTGGTCGTAGGTGATGACCTCGCCCTGCCGGAACGGCTTGTCGAAGATGATCGACAAGGCGGCGAACAGGTCGGAGAAGATGCCCTGCGCCGCAAGGCCGATGGCGATGCCGCCGATGCCCAGGCCCGCGACGAGGCCGGTGACGTTCACCCCCAGATTGTCCAGCACGACGATCAGCGCGATGGCGAACAGGGCGAAGGTCACGAGCACGCGGATCAGGCCCATGGCGTTGGCCAGACTCTGGCTCTCGTCCGCCGAGGTGCGCCGCTCCACCAGACCCAATATGATCTCCCGCGCCCAGATGGCGCATTGGAAGACGGCGGCGATGGTGAAGAGGAAGACGACGGTCTTCAGCACCATCTCCGGCGGCCGGGCATAGCTCACCACCAGCCGCGCAGCGACCATCGCCATGAAGAAATGGGTGGTGCGGGCAAAGGCGCGGCCGGCGACGTTGGCAAGGCCCAGAGTGTCGCCGGGATGCCCCTTCAACCGTCCGCCCACGCTGCGCAGCGCCGTCAAAAGGCTGTAGATGGCCACAGCCGCGCCGATGGCGATCAGGATCTGCAGATAGTGGAGCGAGAACCAGTGGACCGTCGACTGCCACATCTCGGCCAGATTGGGCGGGCGGACGTCGATCTGCGGCAGGGTGGCGGTATCTTTCTTGGCGGCCATGAATATCCTTGCGGTTCTGGATGCGGATCAGGCCGCCAGGGGAAGGGCGGTCGAGCCGCCGGCCTCCTCCAGAAAAGCGATCAGTCCGCGTTCGTAACGGGAAAGATAGCGGGTTGCGCGCGGCAGGCGAAGCCCCTGTCGCCATGCATCCTGTCCGTTGCGGCAAAGCTCGATCAGCGCGGGGTGGATATAGCTTTTGCGGCTGATCGCCGGGGTGTTGCCCAGCGCGGCGGCGACCGGCTCGATCATCTGCTTGAGCGACACGCTGCCCGCCGCCAGCGTTTCGAAGGCAATGACGGAGGCGCCCCAGGTGCGGAAATGCTTGGCGGTGAAATCGCCGCCCATGGCTTCGGCTATATAGGCGTTGACGTCGCCCGAGGTGATCGGCCGGGCGACGCCTTCCTCATCCAGATATTGGAACAGATGCTGTCCCGGCAAATCCTGTACGGCGCGAACGAAGCGGACGAGGCGGCGGTCGGTGACGGTCAGCTCATGCTCCCGCCCCGACTTGGCCCGGTAACGCAGGCGCAGCGCCTGTCCGCGCAGGTCGACATGGCGGCGGCGCAGCGTGGTCGCGCCGAAGCTCTTGTTCGCTGCGGCATATTGCTCGTTGCCGACGCGCACCTTGGCCAGGTCGAGCAGGCGCACGACGGCGGCCAGCGTCTTTTCCTTGCGCAGGCCGCGCCTGGACAGGTCGGCTTCGATCCGGGCGCGCAGCCTGGGCAGGGCGCGGCCGAAGGCGGGGCAGCCGGCATATTTCTCCGCCTCCCGCGCGGCGCGGAAATCGAGGTGATAGCGATATTGCTTGCGGCCCCGGTCGTCATAGCCGGTCGCCTGGATATGGCCGTGCGGATGGGGACAGAACCAGCAGTCGCGATAGGCGGGCGGCATGGCGATGGCGTTCAGCCGGTCGATCTCCTCCCGATCGGTGATGCGCGTGCCGCTGGCATCGAAATAGGCCCATCCCCTTTTCATCGCCCTGCGCGTGATGCCGGGCAGGCTGTCATTGGCATGGACGACGGAATCGGGCGGCATGGTTTTTCCTCAACCCGCCGTTCCTCGCTTCGTTCCGCAATGCGCGATGGGGGCAGGAAGAGAATGGGTTAGTTACCCGCCATTTCCCCTATTCGTCACCCCGGGCTTGACCCGGGGTCCCGCTGCCTTGGACGAGGCGCGGTGTAGAGGAAAAAACGCGGCCCCCGGATCAAGCCTGTCCTGAGCTTGTCGAAGGTGACGGTGCGGCTATGTCAACTCCTGGCCAATTACCGAAGCCCAACCCCTCAATGAATCCGCCCGAACCGCATGCCGCCGGACAGTTGCCAGTGCTGCGGATGCCTGCGCATCACCGACAGATGGGCGAGCGTCAGCGTCAGGCACAGGATCGCGGCGGGGATCGCCACCGCCTGCGCCATTGGCGCCAGCAGGGCGACCGCCGTCGCGGCGACCGTTCCGCACAGCGCCATCAAGGTCGCGCCCGGCTCCCCATCCGGGCCGCGCAGCCAGAAGACGCAGCCGCCTATGCCGAGCGCAAAGGCCATGGCGAACCGCGCCGCCTGCGCCGGTTCCGCCAGGCCGCAGCCGATCAGCAGCAGCAGGATCGCTCCCGCCAGGCCTCGGCGCGGCAGGCGTCCGAGCAGATGGGCGATGACCGGATAGATCAGCAATTCGCCCATGGCGATGGCGGCCAGTATCGCGGCGGCGAGCCGCGCCTGCTCCGGCCCCGCGATCAGCGCGACGAGCGCCGTCCCGGCCCAGGGCGCCAGCCGCAGCGGCGCCATGCGGATATGGCTGATCCAGCCCCGCAGCCCCGCGCGCGTTTCCCAGCGCCGGTCCGCCAGCCGCAACTGGAAGGCGGCGACGATGAACAGGGCTTCGGCGCCCCATGGCAGCAGCGCCGGCGCGACCAGCGGCGCGGCGAGCACCAGCCCCAGCAGCAGCCCGTGGGCCGCGCCCAATATCCTCAACTCGCCTTTCATGCGACGCTCCCCTGCGCGACTGGTGTTGCGGGAAATAACGGCCGCCGGGCCGCCAATTTGCGCTTGCGGGTCAAATAAGTGTCGAGTCCGATCTGCAACGACAGCATCATGAAGATGAACGGCTGATAGGCGATGCCCACGAACAGCGATCCGACCATGTAGATGACATGCCCCTGCTGCAGGGCGAGGGCGAAGGGCGACACCCATGCCTCGTCCCCGTCCCGCGCCCGGTACATGCGCCGTATCGCCTCGGTGCGGATGAAGCAGATGAGGTGCAGCAGCCCCCACAGGAGGAAACCGAAATAGCCCTGCTCTCCCAGCATCTCGAAATAGGCGCTGTGATAGGCGCGGCCATGGTCGGTGATCATGCGCTTTTCCATGCGCGATCCGGCGGCGTCGATCACCCGTTCCTGCATGACATAGGTGAACTTGTTTTGCAGGTAATTGTCGAAGCCGCCGCCGCCCGGATGGTCCTTCACATAGTCCAGCGTCCATTTCCACACGGCAAGGCGGGTGGAGGCGCTTTCGTCCTGGCTGTGATTCTCAATGGTCGACATGCGCTGGGTGAAGCTGGCGGGCAGGAAGGGGATCGCCACCAGCGCCGCCAGCGCCATCAGCGGGCCATAGAGGAACCGCCGCTTCGACCGCATCAGCATCAGCCCCGCGAGGACGGCGATGCAGACCAGGCCCGTCCGCGCCTCCGTGCCGATGGGCATCAGCAGGCAGGCGAAGCAGAGCGCATAGGCGAACAGCCTGACCCGCCAGTCGGGGGGAAAGACGGTGCCGTGCCGCGACAGCCACAGGATCAGCGGGATCAGCGAAATGGCGACGGTCGAAATGATGCTGCCTTCGTAAAGGCCGCTATTGTTGTCCACCATCAGGTTCAGCACGCCATAGCCGCCGCCCGACAGCGCCGTCTTCATGCCGCCGTTGATGATGATCGTGCTGGCGCAAAGCACCATGAACAGCGCCAAGGCCTCGATCCGCAGGCGCGTGCGCAGCGTGACGGGCAGGAAGATGGCGAACAGCATCGCCTTCCACACCCAGCCCCATTTGGTCGCGGCGTTGATCGGGAAATCCGCCGTCATCGTGGTATAGCCGCACCAGGCGAGCAGCAGCAGCAGGATCGCCTGGCGCGCCGACAGGCGGCAGTCCTTCTTGTCGTCGACCAGCATCCACGATCCCACCGCTGCCACGAAGGCGATGAAGGAAATGGGAATGCTGTTCAGCAGGAAATAGGACAGCCGCTGGGGCGAGACGATGTCGATATAGGCATAGACGGCGATCAGCAGGAACGGCCGCTTGAAGCCGGCCAGGAAAAAGGCGCCGAGGAAGGCGACGAAGAACAGGTCACGCATCGCGGCCGTCCCTTTCCGGACCCGAAGGGGGATCGCGATCCAGATCGGGCCGCGACAGCAGCCGCCACGCCGCCAGCAGGATGACGCCATGGCTGATGAGAAGAGAAAGAGCGTCGATCATCGCGGCTGTGCGAACTATCCATCATCTACAACGTGCTCCTGCGAAGGCAGGAGCCCAGTCCCAACGTCTGAACTGGGCTCCTGCCTTCGCAGGAGCACGGTGCCATGGACGCCGGATCACCTCGTCATAGCCCAACAGAGTTGACGGCCCGTTAAACCTTTTCCGGCAAGACTCAGCGCCATGACACGGATTCTCCACGTGCTGGACCACAGCCTGCCGATGCACAGCGGATATACTTTCCGCACCCGCGCGATATTGCGGGCGCAACTGGCGAAGGGCTGGGACGTGCGCGGCATCACGGGCCATCGCCACGCCGCGCCGGGACCGCTGGAGGAAATCGTCGACGGCCTGCATTTCCACCGCACGCCCGGCGAATCGACCGGCGGCAATCCGCTGCTGCGCGAATGGCGGGATATTTCCGCCCATGCCGACGCCATCGAATCGCTGGTGCGCCAGTGGCGGCCCGACATCATCCACGCCCATTCCCCGGTGCTGAACGCCATCGCCGCGCAGAAGGTGGCGAAGCGGCACCAGATTCCCATGATCTACGAAATCCGCGCCTTCTGGGAGGATGCGGCGGTCGGCAACGGCACCGGAACGGAGGGCAGCCCCCGCTACTGGCTGACCCGCCAGCTTGAAACCCATGCCGTCCGCGCCGCCGATGCCGTGGCGGTGATCTGCGAAGGATTGCGCGGCGACCTGGTGGCGCGGGGCATCGACAAGGACAAGATCATCGTCTCGCCCAACGGCGTCGACATGGACCAGTTCGGCACGCCCGTCCCCCGCGATCCCGCGCTGACCGTGAAGCTGGGCCTGGAAGGGGCCGATGTCGTCGGCTTCATCGGCAGCTTCTACGACTATGAGGGGCTGGACGACCTGATCGCCGCCCTGCCCAGACTGGTGCGCGCCCGCCCCAAGGCGAAGCTGCTGCTGGTCGGCGGCGGCCCCCGCGAACAGGCGCTGCGGGATCAGGCCATGGCCTCCCCCTTCGCCGACCATATCGTCTTCGTCGGCCGCGTGCCCCACGATCAGGTCGAGTATTATTATGCGCAGGTCGACATATTGGCCTATCCGCGCAAGGCGATGCGCCTCACCGATCTGGTGACGCCGCTCAAGCCGCTGGAGGCGATGGCGCAGGGCCGCCTGGTCGCCGCGTCCAGCGTCGGCGGCCATCGCGAACTGATCGAACATGGCGTCACCGGCACCTTGTTCGCACCGAACGATCCCCCCGCCATCGCCGCCGCGCTGGCGGAAATGTTCGCGGATCGCGGCTTCTGGGACGAACGGCGGTCGGCGGCGCGCGCCTTCGTCGAGCGGGAGCGTAACTGGTCGTCAAACATTCTTCGCTACGAACCCGTCTATCGGCAATTGCTGGCGCGCCCCCATCGGGTGCGGGCGGCGGCGTGACGGGAATGCGCGGGCTGGCGAAGGCGCTGCTCGGCGCGCTGGGGGCCGGGCTGCTCCTCTTCTCGCTGCCGGTCGGGCTGGTCGAAACGGTCGTGGCGTCCAGCGGCCTCAGCGAAGCCGTGCCGGCCGCCGCGCCGCCGCTGGGGCTGAAGGCCCGGCTGCTGCTGGCGGGTTTCGGCGCGGCGATGGCGCTGGGCCTGATCTGGGCGGGACAAAGGGAAAAGCGCGTCGCTCTGCTGACGCATGACAAGCAAGGGCGCGGGAACGGCGCCGCAGGAGTGAGTGAAATGGGTTTTGCATTGTCGAAGCTGAACTGGCTGTCGCGGGACCGGCGCAAATCGGGGCCGGCGCTGCGCCGCGCCGACGCCCATCCCGACGCGCCCGCCCGGTCGCCCATCTTTGCCAGCCGCGACTTTGGCGGCCTCGACATTTTCGCCCGCACCGCGCCGGGACGCGAAGATGGGAAGGCGCAAGCCCCCGTCGAGGCGCCCGCCTCCGTGCCGGGCGGCCTTTCCATTCCCGGCGCGCCGGAACGATTGCCGGAGGAAACGGCCTTTGCCCGCCTCCAGCGGGCGTTCGCGCCGGAAACGGCGGATGCCGAACCTCAGCAGGCCGCGCAACCCGCGCGATCGGAGCGGACTTCCGCCCCCACCGCGCATCTGTCGCTGTCGGAACTGACCCAGAGGCTGGAACAGGGCCTTGCCCAGCGCAAGCGCATGGGCCGGCCCGCCTCCGTTCTGGCGGACATGCCGGTCGAACCCGCCGTGCCGGTGCGCGACCAGGTGGAGCAGGGCGTGGACGAAGCCCTGCGCGCAGCCCTGGGGACTTTGCGCACCATGGCCGGCCGCGCCCGCTGAACCGACCGGCAGGGCGCGCTGGACGGCGCGCTCCGACCGGGGGCGATTCACCAGTCCTCTATGGTGAGCGCCGACAATTCCATCCACTCGCCGCCCGGCGCCGGACGGCTGCTGTCGATGCCGATGTCCGCGACGAAATGACCGGACAGGCTCCATTCCGCTTCCTCTATCCCCTCGGCGAAGGCGGCGCGCCGTTCCGCGGCATCCGGCCCGGCAAGCGTCAGCGCGATGACATGGCGCCGCCCCTGGAACAGCGCGCTGGCCCATGGACGGCTGGCGGCGCGCTCCACCATGACCTCCCCGCCCGCCCGCGCGATCAGTTGCGCCAGCAGGCGAGGCAGCGGGTCGCGCGCTTTTGCCCTACCTTCATTCTGGAGCAGATTCCGGATGGGAGCGTTCACCTGCATGCTTGTCATTCGCCCGTGCTCCTGCGATATGTGTTCATGAAATGTTCTACTCGTCTCTTCATCCGTTCGCCCGGTTCGCGGCCCCTGCGCAGGTCCAAGACCAGCCGGGGATCGCGCACGCTCTCGCGGCCGAACCTGGTCGCCGGAATATCGTTTTCCCGCAGAAATTTCTCGACCTCACGCAACAACATATCCCCGCTTCTCCTCTGCCGATTCGATCCGCCGGCGCGAATCCTCAGGCGATTTTCATGTTGCCAAATTTCCTACTTGTCTAGGAAAATTCCTATCAGTAATGGATGAGATATGGTCGGTACTGGAGAAGATCCGCGCATGGTGCTGGAACGGCTGATTGCCGAGCGGGGCGACAGCTATTCGGATCTCTCGCGCCTGCTGAACCGCAATCCCGCCTATATCCAGCAGTTCATCAAACGCGGCACGCCGCGCAAGCTGGATGAGGAGGACCGGCGCATATTGGCCCGCTATTTCGGCGTGGCGGAGGAGATGCTGGGCGGATCGGCCCAGCGCGGCGCGCCGCCTTCCAGGGTGCGCTCGCTGCCCTCGGTGGTTAGCGTGCCGCGCCTTTCGCTGGGCGCTTCGGCCGGGCCGGGATCGCTGGACGAGGATGAGCGGGCCGCCGGCCTGATGGCGTTCGACGCCAACTGGCTGCGCCACCTGGGGGTGCGGCCGCAGAAAATATCGATCATCCGCGTCGACGGCGAATCCATGGCCCCCACGCTCAGCGACGGCGATGAGATCATGGTCAATCATGACGACGATGCGGAACGTCTGCGCGACGGCGTCTACGTGCTGCGGCTCGACGGGGTGCTGATGGTGAAGCGTGTGGCCATGGGGCCGCGCCGGGGCTTTTTTTCGGTGCTCAGCGACAATCCCCATTATCCCGACTGGATCGACATCGATCCGGCGCTGGTCGTGATCGTGGGACGGGTGGTATGGACCGGACGACGGCTGGTCTAGGGTGTGTGGGGATTCAGTTCAGGGTGCGGCGAAAATAGTGGATTTCGAGAACTGGCGCGCAGCGTACTTAAGTACGTGAGCACCGGAAGCGGAGAAAGCCGCTATTTGCAGCCCGCCATGGACTGAATCCCCACACACCCTAGAGCGGGTTTCGATCTGATTGAATCAGATCGCCGCTCTAGATTCTTTGTTTTCCGCGATTTCTTAACCAGCGATCGGTTCCGATCGCTTGGAAATCGCTCTAGGAGGCTCGATTTTGAACGATAACGGCGCGGTCATCCGCAAGGCCATGGAATGGCGCGGGGCGCGGCTGGCGCTGGCGACGGTGGTGGCGACCTGGGGTTCCGCCCCCCGGCCGCGTGGCAGCCATATGATCGTGCATGAGGACGGCCGCTTCGAAGGCAGCATCTCCGGCGGATGCGTGGAAAGCGACGTGCTCCAGCGCGCCGCCGAGGTGATCGCGGGCCGGCCGGCGCATCTGGAAAGCTATGGCGTGGCGGACGGCGATGCCTGGGCGGTCGGCCTGCCCTGCGGCGGGGAAATCCGCGTGCTGGTCCAGCCGGTCGGCGCGGACGGATTCGATCCCACGCTGTTCGAACGGATCGCGGCGGAAAGCGAAAAGGGCAGGGCGCTCACCCTGTCGACCGACCTGGAAACCGGCCTGACGCGGGAAGGGGCGACCGAGGGCCAGTTCCACAACCGCTACGATCCGCCCCGCCGGTTGCTGATCGTGGGCGCGGTGCAGATCGCCCAGTCGCTAAGCGCCCTGGCCCAGGCCATCGGCGTCACCCCGGTCATCATCGACCCACGCGGACGCTTCCTGACGGAGGAGCGCTTCCCCGGCGTCGAACTGGATGACCGCTGGCCCGACGAAGCCGTCGCCGCCCGCTTCCCCGGCGAATCGACCGCAGTCGTTACGCTCAGCCACGACATCAAGATCGACGATCCGGCATTGGCTGCGGCCCTGCGCGCGCCCACCGGCTATATCGCCGCGCTCGGTTCCCGCAAAAGCCACGCGGCGCGGCTGGAACGGCTGGCCGCCTTGGGCTTCCCCCCGGAAGAACTGACACGCATAGACGGCCCCGCAGGCCTGAACATAGGCGCGGTGGGCGCCGCCGAAATCGCCCTCTCCATCGCCGCAGGCATGATCGCCGCCTTCAACTCCAAACGCTAAAAATCCTCCCCATCAACGATGGGGAGGGGGACCATTTGCAAGGCAAATGGTGGAGGGGAATTGCGCAACGCTCGCCCCTAACAGCATTTCCCCCCATTCTTGCCCCCATAGCGCGCCTCCTGCCGCTCCCGGAAAAAGGCGATCCGCTCCATCGGCACGCGCTCCGGATGATGCTCCCGCATATGCCGCAGATAGGCGTCATAATCCGGCACGCCGACCATCATGCGCGCCACCTGCCGCAGCCTGTGGAGAAACAGGCTCATTCCGCCGGCACCAGTTGCGCCGGAATTTCCCGAGCCGTCGGCGCCTCCGCCTTCCGCGCCGCCAGGCAGGTGCGCAGCGTGAAGAACAGCACCGCCAGCACCACGAACAGGAATATCGCCACCAGCCCGGCGTCGACCCGGTCGTTGAAGATGATCGCCTCCATCTCCGCCATCGACTTGGCGGGGGCCAGCACTTCGCCCCTGTCGGCAGCCGCGCCGAACTTGGCCGCATGCGCCAGGAACCCGACCTTCGCATCCGCCGAAAACAGTTTCAGCCAACCCGCCGACAGGGTGCAGACCAGCAACCATGCAGCCGGAACGATCGTCACCCAGGCGAAGCTGTCCCGCTTCATCCTGAAAAGCACCGCCGTCCCCAGCATCAGCGCGATGGCGGCCAGCATCTGGTTGGAAATGCCGAACACCGGCCAGAGCGTGTTCACCCCGCCCAGCGGATCGGTCACGCCCTGATAGAGGAAGAATCCCCATGCCGCGACCGTCAGCGCCGTCGCGACGATCCCCGGCGCGATCGTCTTCGTATCCTTGAACCCCGGCACCGCCAGCGCGATCAGATCCTGCAACATGAAGCGCCCGGCCCGCGTCCCCGCATCCACGGCGGTCAGGATGAACAGCGCCTCGAACAATATCGCGAAATGATACCAAAACGCCTTCATCGCCGGGCCGCCGACGACATGGGAGAAAATCTCCGCCATCGCCACCGCCAGCGTCGGCGCGCCCCCGGCGCGGGAGATGATGCTATGCTCCCCCACATCCTTCGCGGTCTGCAGGATCAGGTCGGGCGAGATGGGAAAGCCCATGGCCGTCACCGCCGCCGCCGCGCTCGCCGCGTCCGTGCCGATCGCCGCCGCCGGGCTGTTCATGGTGAAATAGATGCCGGGGTCCAGGATCGACGCGCCCACCAGCGCCATGATCGCCACGAACGCCTCCATCAGCATCGCGCCATAGCCGATCATCGGCGCATGCGCTTCGCTGGCGATCAGCTTGGGCGTGGTGCCGCTGGAAATGAGGGCATGGAAGCCCGAAACCGCCCCGCAGGCGATGGTGATGAACAGGAAGGGGAACAGTCCGCCTGCCCAGACCGGCCCGTTGCCGCTCGCGAACTGCGTCACGGCATGCATTTTCAGCGGCGGCGCCATGATGACGATGCCCACCGCCAGCGCCGCGATGGCCCCGATCTTGAGGAAGGTCGACAGATAATCCCGCGGCGCCAGCAACAGCCACACCGGCAATATCGCGGCCACCGCGCCATAGCCGATCAAAATCCAGCAAAGCTGCACCGGCGTGAAGGTGAAGGCCGGACCCCAGACAGGCGAATCGGCGATGCTCTGCCCATAGACGATGGCCGCCAGCAATCCGACCAGCCCCAGCAGCGACACTTCCCCGATCCGCCCCGGCCTGATCCAGCGCGTATAGACGCCCATGGCCATGGCCAGCGGCACCGTCGCCGCCACGGTGAACATGCCCCATGGGCTTTCCGCCAGCGCCTTCACCACGATCAGCGCCAGCACGGCCAGGATGATGACCATGATCATGAAGGCCCCGAACAGCGCAATGGTGCCCGCGACCTGCCCCATTTCCATGCGGATCAGCTCGCCCAGCGACTTGCCGTCGCGCCGCATGGAGATGAAGAGGACCATGAAGTCCTGCACCGCGCCCGCCAGCACAACGCCCGCGATGATCCACAGCGTGCCCGGCAGATAACCCATCTGCGCCGCCAGCACCGGCCCCACCAGCGGCCCCGCGCCAGCAATGGCGGCGAAATGATGCCCGAACAGCACCGTCCGGTCGGTCGCGACATAGTCCAGCCCATCGGCCCGCCGGATCGCGGGCGTGGGCCGCGACGGGTCCAGCCGCATCACGTGCCGCGCGATGTAGAGCGCATAATAGCGATAGGCGACCAGGAAGCTGCTGACCGCAGCCACCACGATCCACAGCGCGTTGACCGCCTCGCCGCGCGACACCGCCACCACCGACAGCGCCGCCGCGCCCACTAACGCTATCATAATCCAGGGTATGTGCCGGGTCATCGCTTTCTGGCTGCCTTTTCGTTGGATACCCGCACAGTAGGGCCACGGCCCTCAAAGACAATCATCTTGTCCGGAACCCCGTCCGCGCACCGATTGCCGCTCATCGGCGGCGCGCCGATCTGCCCGGATTCGCCTTGGGAAGAAAAAGAACATATCATGAACATATATGACCGATTCGCATGGAGCAACCGCCATGGAAAGCCGCCCGACCGACACCCTGTTCCGCCTGTTCTTCGCGTTGAAGCCGACGGCGCTGATCGCCCGTCAGACGGATCATTTTGCCGAAAGCATCGCCGGCGGCGCCCGGCGGATCGCCGTGGATCGCCAGCATGTGACGCTGGCGATCACCTGCGACCATGTCGATTATCCCTATGCCGTGATCAAGGCGCTGATGCGGGCCGGGACGGGCGTGATGGCGGAACCGTTCGACCTGCGGCTGGACCGGCTCAGCATCGGCAGCCGGTCCGCCGCCCTGCGGCCATCCCATAATGTCCCGTTGCTCGGCGCGCTGCAAAAGCGGATCGCGGCGGCGATGAAGGGGGCGGGGGTGATGCTGCGCCCCGGCTGGAGCTTCAGCCCGCACCAGACGCTGTTCTACCGCGACGGCCCGCCCGAACAGCGCCGGGTGGAGGGCTTTGGCTGGCATGTCGACCGCTTCATGCTGATATGCAGCCATGTCGGGCGCACACACCATGAAACCCTTGCCACATGGACCTTGAAGGGGAGCGGGCAGTACAGCCTTTTCTGAGGATCTCAGCGCTTGCGCACGAACTCGGCACGAAGCACCAACCCCTTGATGCCGTCATGGCGGCAGTCGATTTCCTGGGGATCGCCGGTCAGGCGGATCGATTTGATCAGCGTGCCGCGCTTCAACGTCTGGCCAGCGCCCTTGACGACCAGATCCTTGATCAGCGTGACCTGATCGCCGTCGGCCAGCAGATTGCCCACCGCATCGCGCACTTCGACGGCATCGGCGGCCTGGGTTCGGGCAGCAGCCTCGGCGGCGCTGATCCACTCGCCGCTAGCTTCGTCATAGACATAGTCATCATCGGCCATGGCTTATCCCTGCGTCACGCTTTCCAGCACGGCGGCCCGCAATTCGGGAAGGCCCATGCCCTTTTCGCTCGACGTCGCGATGATGTCGGGATGGGCGGCGGGCCGCTTGCGGATCGCCTCGGTCACGGAGTGGCGGACTTCCGCCAGATGGCTGGCCTTCACCTTGTCCGCCTTGGTCAGCACGATGCGGTAGCTGACCGCCGCCGCGTCCAGCATGTCGAGGATGTCTGTATCGACATCCTTGATTCCATGGCGGCTGTCGATCAGCACCAGCGTGCGCTTCAGCTTCGCACGGCCGCGCAGATAGTCGTTCACCAGGAAGCGCCATTTGCGCACCATGTCCTTGGGCGCCTTGGCATAGCCATAGCCCGGCATGTCGACCAGCCGGAAGCGCAGCGGGTCGCCCACGTCGAAGAAGTTGAGTTCCTGCGTCCGCCCTGGCGTGTTGGACGTCCGCGCCAGCCCGTTGCGGTTGGTGAGCGCGTTCAGCAGCGATGATTTGCCGACATTGGACCGGCCCGCGAAAGCCACCTCGTTCACCGCCATGTCGGGCAGGAATTTAAGGTCCGGCGCGGATTTGAGGAAGGCGATGGGGCCTGCAAAGACCTTGCGCGCTTCCTCGATCAATTCAGCCTGTTCCTGTTCGGTCAACGGGCCGGCCTTATTTCGCGGTCGCTGCGCTGAGTTGCGGGTGGCGCTTGTAGAGCCACCATTGCTGCAACATCGACAGGCAGTTGTTGGTGATCCAGTAGACCAGCAGGCCCGCCGCGAAGGGCGCCATGATGAACATCATCATCCACGGCATGATCGCGAACACCTGCTGCTGCATCGGGTCCATCTGCGCCGGGTTCAGCTTGAACTGGAAATACATGCTGATGCCCAGCAGCAGCGCCAGCACGCCGATGCCCAGGAAGGCGGGCGGGGTGAAGGGCAGCAGGCCGAACAGGTTGACGATGTGCAGCGGATCGGGCGCGGACAGATCCTTGATCCACAGCACGAAGGGCTGGTGGCGCATTTCGATGGTAAGCTGCAACACCTTGTACAGCGCGAAGAAGATCGGAATCTGAATGAAGATCGGCAGGCAGCCGGCCAGCGGGTTCACCTTCTCGCGCTTGTAAAGCTCCATCATCTCCTGCTGGAGCCTGGGCTTGTCGTCCTTATATTTCTCCTGCAGCGCCTTCATCTTGGGCTGCACGGCCCGCATCGCCGCCATGCTGGCGAACTGGCGCTGGGCGACGGGGAACATCAGGCCCCGGACCACGAAGGTCAGGCAGATGATCGCCACGCCGAAATTGCCGATATGTTCGAACAGCCAGTGGAGCAGGGCGAAGATCGGCTTTTCGAACCAGTAGAACCAGCCCCAGTCGATGGCCCGGTCGAACAGCGGAATCCCGGCGTCCTGATAGGCCTCCAGCGTCTTCACTTCCTTGGCGCCGACGAACAGCCGGTTGGTCTGCGTCACGGACTTGCCCGGCGCGACCATGATGGGGGCCAGCGACACGTCGGTCTGGAACTGCGTGCCGGCGCCCTTGCGCATCTGGCCGGTAAAGGCGGCCTTCTGGTCCGGGATCAGGGCGGAGAGCCAATATTTGTCGGTGAAGCCGATCCAGCCGCCGGTCGACTGGAAGCTCTGCGTGGCCGGGCCCTTTTCCAGATCCGAGTAGTTCACGTCATAATTGGCCGCGCCGTTGAACACGCCCATCGGGCCGACATGGATCGTCCAGGTGTCCGGGTCTGCAGAGGGCGTGGCGCGGCTGACATAGCCATAGCTCTTGACGCCGACCGCGCCGGCGCCGCCGTTCGACACCTTCTGCTGCGCGGTGATCATGTAGTTTTCGTCGATGGAATAGCGGATTTCGAAGGTCTGGCCCGCGCCATTGTTCCAGCTCAGCGTGACCGGGCTGGTCGGTGTCAGTTCCCTGGCGCTGGCGGTCCAGACGGTGCCGCCGTCGGGCGTCTTCACCCCTTCGCCCTGCCAGCCGAAGCCCGCAAAATAGGCATGCTTCGTGCCGCTGGGGCTGTAGAGGCGGATCGCGGGCGAGGATTTCGCGATGGTTTCCTTGTAGGTCGGCAGCACGATGTCGTCGATGCGCGCGCCCTTCAGGTTGATCGACCCGGTGATCTTGGGCGTGCGGATGGCCACGCGGGGGCTGTCCTTCAGCACCAGCGCCAGATCGCGGATCGCGGCCGCGCCTTCGGCGGCGGGCGCGGCGCCGGACGGGGTGAGCGGCGTCGTCTTGCCGCCCTCGATCTTCGTGGCCGGCGGATTGGCGGCGGGGAAGAAATATTGGGCGACATAGGGCCAGCCGAACAGGATCGCCGCGGTCAGCACCACCGCCAGGATGATATTCTTCTTGTCGTCCACGCTTGTCGCTCTCGAATCTCGTCTGTCAGGGAACCGGGTCGTAACCCGAACCGCCCCATGGGTGGCATCGCATTAGCCGCTTCGCGGCCAGCCAGCTACCCTTCACCGCACCATATTTGCCGATCGCCTGGATCGCATATTCGGAACAGGAGGGCGCATAGCGGCAACTGGGCGGCAGGATGCGCGAAGGGCCAAGCTGCCAGAAGCGCGCGGCCAGGATGAGGATGCGGGATATCACCCTCCCACATCCGTTCGGGCTGAGCCTGTCGAAGCCTTTTTCTTCTCTTTGGAGGAACCCCGCCTCCTTGGCGGCGCTTCACCCAGGGGCCGCGACATCACCTTCTTCAGCGCCTTCTCCAGCTCGCCCCGAAGCAGGCCGAAATCGCGCTCGATCCCCTCGGACCGCCCGATCAGCACATGGTCGGCGCCGGCCACGCCATGAACGGGCAGCAGTTCCCGCGCCAGAACGCGAAAACGGCGCTTCATCCGGTTGCGGATGACAGCGCCGCCAATCTTTTTCGTGACCGTGATGCCATAGCGCATCGCCGGATCGCCGTCGCCGCGTTCGCGCACCAGCAGGACAAAGCCCGGCATGGGCGCGCGCCGCCCGCGATTCGCCGCCAGAAAATCAGCGCGCCGGCTCATGACCGCAGGCGCGCGCTCAAGCGGCGCGTCGTTCAGGCGCTCAGGCTCTTGCGGCCGCGGGCGCGACGAGCGCGCAGCACGTTGCGGCCGCCGGGGGTCGCCATGCGGGCGCGGAAACCGTGACGGCGCTTCCGAACCAGATTGCTCGGCTGATAGGTGCGCTTCATCGTTCATTCCTCAAAAAACTAAAAGAATCGGGCGTGACAAAAAAGGGCCGCCGGGCAGGCGGCCGCATGTCAGGGGGCGTCCGATAGGCAAAAGGGAGAGGCGAGTCAATGGTCGAGGAGGGGGGATCATGGTTTTGAAGAGGTCATTGGTGCCCATTCAATCCTCCCTACGCGCAGCGTGGGGAGGGGGACCGCCGCCGAAGGCGGTGGTGGAGGGGAAAT
>NZ_ATDO01000085.1:0-90892 GCF_000445085.1 Sphingobium sp. HDIP04
ACCCCTGGCCCCTCCCGCCTGCGGGAGGGGAATGTCTTGGATTGGCCAATCCCCACATCCCGGACCCGCCCATCCCCCTTGGACGGTTGCGTCATCGCGCAGCGGGGCTAAGGCGGTTGCATGCCGCCCCCATCCCCATCCAACAGCCCGCATCGTCCGCTCGCCGCCATCGGCCTGCGGCTGGTCGCGGTGATCTGCCTGTCGGTCATGTTCGTGACGGTCCGGCTGGCCGATGCGCGCGGGGTCCATGTGGTCGAATCGCTGTTCTACCGCCAGGCGCTGGCGCTGCCGGTGGTGTTCGCCTGGATCGCGACCACGACCGGCGCGGGATCGATCCGCACCCGGCGCATCGGCGTCCACGCCACCCGCATGGTCATCGGCATGACCGGCATGCTGCTCAATTTCCTGTCCTACATCCTGCTGCTGCCGGCCGAGGCGGTGACCATCGGTTTCACCATGCCCATCTTCGGCACCCTGTTGTCCGCGCTCATCCTGCGGGAGGCGACCGGCATCCACAGGTGGAGCGCGGTGCTCATCGGCTTTCTGGGCGTGATCGTGATGGTCCGGCCGGATGCGGGGCATTTCCCCGCCATCGGCGTCGCGGTCGCCCTGTCCGCCGCCTTCGTCACCGCCTGCGTCAGCCTGGTCCTGCGCGAACTGGGCCGCACGGAAAGCGCCGGGGTGATCGTCTTCTGGTTCACCCTCCTCTCCCTGCCGCCGCTGGGCGCGGCGATGCTGTTCCACGGGCAGGCCCATGACGCCGCGACATGGGGCCTGCTGCTGCTGATCGGCCTGTCGGGCGGCATCGCGCAGATCTGCATGACCGCCGCCCTGCGCCGGGCGCCCGTTTCCGTGGTGCTGCCGATGGACTACAGTTCCATCGTCTGGACGACGCTGCTCGGCTGGGCGATCTGGGGCAATTGGCCGATGGCGACGACCTGGATCGGCGCGGCGCTGATCGTCGGGAGCGGCCTGTACATCGCCTGGCGCGAACATGTCCGCGCCCCGCCCGCGCCTTCAGCCTAGCAGTTCCGCGTCCAGGCTGATCTCCGCGTTCAGCAGCTTCGACACCGGGCAATTGGCCTTCGCCTTGGCCGCCAGTTCCTGGAACCGGGCGTCGTCCGCGCCGGGGATAGTCGCCTTCAAGGTCAGCCTGCTCGCCGTGATGGCAAAGCCGCCCTCCTGCTGCTCCAGCGTCACGACGGCGTTCGTCTCCATCTTCTCCGCCGTCAGCCCCGCTTCGCCAAGAATCAGGGACAGCGCCATGGTGAAGCAGGATGCATGGGCGGCCGCGATCAGTTCTTCGGGATTGCTGCCCGGCACCCCTTCGAAGCGCGTCGCAAAGCCATAGGGATGCGCGTCCAGCGCGCCGCTCTGGGTGGAGATCGCGCCCTTGCCGTCCTTCAGGCCGCCGCTCCATACCGCCGATCCGCTGCGATTGATCTTCATGATCGTCCTCCTGTTCGCCTGCCGTGGGGAACCCGGCCGGTTCCCCATGGTTCATCATCATAACGCGATTTCTTCGCAGGAGAGTGACGATGTCTGACATGGCGAGGGAAAATCATGGCGACCTGATCGCATCCGACCGGGTCGAGGGCACCACCGTCTACAACCGACAGGGGGAGCGGCTGGGCCACATCTCGAACTTCATGGTCGACAAGCGCAGCGGGCAGGTCCGCTATGCCGTGCTGTCCTTCGGCGGCTTCCTGGGCATGGGCAGCGATCATTATCCGCTGCCCTGGTCGATGCTGAACTACGACACGGAAAAGGGCGGCTATGTGGTGGACCTGGCCAAGGACATATTGGATCAGGCGCCCCGCCACCTGCCGGACGAGCGCCCCGATTATGACGACGCCTATGGCCGCAGCGTCTTCCACTATTATGGGCTGATCTACCCCTGGTGAGGAGCCTTCCGGCGGTCCCGGGCTGCGCAAAGGCGGCACCTCCGCGACCCTTTCGGCTATATGAACCCCAGATGAATCGGGTTGCCCAGATTTCGACACATTTTGTCGCTTGCCTATTGTCTACCAGATGAATAGAATTAACTCTCCCTCGACAATAGGACGAGGATTTGACCATGGAGCGATTCGGACATTCGGGAGATGCGCGCCAGCCGGTCGTGCTGACCATCCCCGGTCTCAACAATAGCGGGCCGGGCCATTGGCAGACGCTGTGGGAAGAAACGCGCGGCGATTGCGAGCGGGTCGATCTGGGAAGCTGGGCCAGCCCCAACCGCAACAGCTGGGTCACGCGGCTGGACGCGGCGATCCGGGCGGCGGAGGGGCCGATCGTGCTGGCCGCGCACAGCCTGGGCTGCCTGGCCGTCGCATGGTGGGGCGCGTTGCAGAGCCAGGCCTATGGCTGGCCGGTGACGGGCGCGCTGCTGGTGGCGCCGCCCGATTGCGACCGCATGGAAACGCCGGAGACGATCGGCGGCTTCGGCCCCACGCCCCGCGCCCAACTGCCCTTTCCCTCGATCGTCGTGGCGAGCCGCAACGATCCCTATATCTTCTTCGAACGCGCCCACAGCATCGGCAAGAATTGGGGCAGCAGCTTCGTCGACGCCGGTTATTGCGGCCACATCAACGCGGAATCGGGCCTGGGCGAATGGCGCTTCGGCCAGGCGCTGCTGGAAAAACTGATCGATAATGCGCATGAGCAGGCCTCTGCAATGCGCCAGTTACGCCCCGCCATCCCGCTGGCGCATCAGGAGCGGCGATGGGCGGCGCTGCAGGTCAACGGCTGAAGTTATCGCATCGCTTCCGCGGAAAACCGGCCCTTCGACAGGCTCTCCGCACGATGCTTCCGGGGCGCGACAAGAGAAACTTGAGCGCCCCTTATATTTGCTTTTTTGTCTATCAATATAGTTGAGATAAAGAGCGGCTAAGAGGTGTTTATGAGTGAAAACCGATCCATTGAATTCGCCCGCAACGGCCGCAGCGACGGGCAGCGCCACGACATCGCCGCCAGCATCGAAAAGGTGCGCAGCGTGCTGGAGGCACTTCGTTTCGGGTCCGTCACGCTGACCGTGCATGACGCGCGCGTCGTGCAGATCGACGTGACGGAAAAGACGCGCCTCACCGCCTGAAGCAATAGCGGGGGCGCAAGGAAGATTCAGGGTTGCTGAACAAGGCCTGCAACAAGGGCCGAATAACAGGTGGCAAGGGGTGGGCCACATTTTCCATTCCCAGACCAACGGCTTTGAGCGGACCACCGCAGAGGCCGCGATCAACATTCACCGGACATCCGGAAGGGGAATTACCATGATTGCGCGTTTTCTGTGGCTCGCCGGCGTGGCGAGCGCATCCATCATTGCGTCCAATGCGTCCGCGCAGGACGCGCCTCAGCCCGCCGCGGACAATAGCGAAAGCGCCGAGCAGGCCACCGGCCGGGGCGAAGTGATCATCGTCACCGCCCGCCGCCGCGCCGAAACCGCGCAGGAAGTGCCGCTGGCGATCTCCGTCATCCGGGGCGACAGCATAGAGGCGACCGGCAATTTCAACGTGGTGAAGCTCCAGCAACTGGCGCCGACGCTTCAGGTCTACACCACCAATCCGCGCAACACGTCGGTCAATATCCGCGGCCTGGGCGTTCCGTTCGGCCTGACCAGCGACGGCTTCGAACAGGGCGTCGGCATCTATGTCGACGACGTCTATAACAGCCGCGTCGCCGCCGCGACCTTCGACTTCCTGGACGTCGCCCAGGTCGAAGTGCTGCGCGGCCCGCAAGGCACGCTCTACGGCAAGAACACCACGGCGGGCGCGATCAACATCACGACCAACCAGCCGACCTTCGATTTCGAAGGGCGCGCCGAACTGACCGTCGGCAACCTCAACTACAAGCAGGCGAAGGCCGCCATTTCCGGCCCGCTGTCGGACACCGTCGCCGCCCGCATCGCGGTCGCCGCGACCAGCCGCCGGGGCACGCTGTACAATGTGACGAGCCAGCGCTGGATCAACGAGCAGGACAATCTGGGCATTCGCGGCCAATTGCTGTTCAAGCCCAACGACGATTTCAGCATCACCCTGTCGGGCGACTACAGCAAGCAGGACCCGGAATGCTGCGGCACCGTGTTCGTGCGCGTCGGCACGACCCAGCGGCCGATCACGCGCCAATATGATGAGTTGGTCAAGGCGATCAACGCCAATCCCAACCCTGCCTTCCCGGGCCGCAACTATGCGGTGCCCAGCCGCAATCCCTATGACCGGCTGACGGACCTGGACAGCAGCCTGAACGCGGGCAACAAGATCGGCGGCGTGTCGGCGCGGATCAAATGGGATGTCGGCCCCGGCACGCTGACCTCCGTCACCGCCTGGCGCTTCTGGGACTGGAAGCCGGAAAATGACCGCGACTTCACCGGCCTGTCGATCGTGTCCAAATCGCAGAACCCTTCGCAGCAGGACCAGTATAGCCAGGAATTCCGCTATAATTACGAAAGCCAGAAGATCGACTTCGTGGTCGGCCTGTTCGGCTTCAAGCAGCGCATCGACACCCAGGGCACCGAACAGCAGGGCGCGGACGCCAGCCGCTGGAGCCTGACCGGCGCGAATGCCGGGAATCCGAGCATCCTGCAGGGCCTGACCGCCAGCAACACGCAATGGCTCAAGAGCACCAGCGCGGCGCTGTTCGGCCAGCTGAGCTGGAAGGTGACCGACGCCCTCACCATCCAGCCCGGCGCCCGCCTGAACTACGACAAGAAGTCGGGCTTCTATCAGCGGATTGTCACCAACGGCCAAGGCCAGGCCATTTCGTGCGTCACGACGCCGGGCAACCCCCCACCGTCGGTGCTGGCGGCCCAGTGCGGCGTCTACCAGCCGCAGATCAGCGCCCCTTCGGACAGCGCCTGGAATTTCACCTACGACTTCAACGTCAATTACAAGATCGCGCAGGACGTCCTGGCCTATGCGACCTACGCCAAGAGCTTCAAGACGCTGGGCATCAACCAGAACGGCTTGCCGCTCAACGCCGACAATACGGTGAATTTCGATGCGGGCACGGTGAAGCCTGAGTCAGTCAACCACTATGAAATCGGCCTCAAGACCCAATTCTGGGACCGCCGCGCCACCTTCAACCTCACCGCCTTCCGCACGGAGATCAAGAATTTCCAGGCGACGGTGAATGGCGGACAGTTCGGCACGGTGCGCGGCTACCTCGCCAAT
Source organism: Sphingobium sp. HDIP04 (assembly GCF_000445085.1). Taxonomy (NCBI): domain Bacteria; kingdom Pseudomonadati; phylum Pseudomonadota; class Alphaproteobacteria; order Sphingomonadales; family Sphingobiaceae; genus Sphingobium; species Sphingobium sp. HDIP04. The sequence goes on from NZ_ATDO01000085.1 coordinate 5,160, forward strand.
GCGGAAAAGGTGCGGTCGCAGGGCATAGAGGCGGACTTCAAGGTCGTCGTCAGCGATCGCTTCACCGCCTATGCGAACGGCGCTTACACCGACGCCAAGTACAAGAAGTTCACCAATGCCCCCTGCCCGCCCGAACTGTCCGGGGGCACGTTGCAGCCGGCCAATCAGCCCGCCGATTATTCCAATGCGGGTGTTCCCAACACCCTCAGCCCGCGGGCATGCGACATCTCCGGCGACCGCCTGCCCGGCGTGTCGAAATGGGCCTTCTCCTACGGTGCGGAATATAACATTCCGGTCACGCTGCTGGACAAGGATGGCCAGGTCTATCTGGGCGTCGACGGCAATTATCGGTCGCATTGGAACTCCAACGCCTCGCCGTCCACCTATACGGAGGTGAAGGGCTATGCGCTGACCAACTTCCGCGCCGGTTTCCGTGGCGAAGGGTTCGACATCTTCGGCTGGGTCCGCAACGCCTTCGACGTGAACTATATCGAAAATCTCCAGGTCGCGCCGGGCAATACCGGCCTGATCGCCGGCCAGCCCGGCGACCCGCAGACCTGGGGCGGAACGATCAAATTCTCCTTCTGACCTTTTGAAAGAGGTTCACCCCCTGCGGGGAGCGGCACGGCCCTGTCGCTCCCCGCATTTTTCGGGTTCGATGTCAGGATGACGTGCTCCTGCGCAGGCAGGATCCCAGTTCGGACGGTGCGATGATCCACTAAGGACGGGACTGGGCTCCTGCCTGCGCAGGAGCACGTCGTCCCTTCCAACATATCGCCCGATTTGCGCCCGCCGCCGCTCTACGGTAGAGCGCAGCCATGTCCACGACCTTCACGCTCGACACGTCGACCAGCCGCGCCAATCCCACGCCCGCGCCGATGAAGCGCCTGACCGTGCCCGCCATCCAGCGGCGCAAGGCCGGGGGCAGGACGGAACAGCCGCTGGTGATGCTGACCGCCTATACGGCGCGGCAGGCGCAACTGCTCGATCCGCATTGCGACATGCTGCTGGTGGGCGATTCGCTGGGGCAGGTGATCTACGGCCTCCCCTCCACCCTGGCCGTCACGCTGGACATGATGATCGCCCATGGCGCGGCCGTGGTGCGGGGCAGCTATCACAGCGTCGTGCTGGTCGACATGCCCTTCGGCAGCTACGAAGCCTCTCCGCAACAGGCCTTCGCCAGCGCCAGCCGGGTCATGGCCGAAACCGGCTGCGCGGGCGTGAAGCTGGAGGGCGGCGCGGCGATGGCCGAAACCATCGCTTTCCTCAGCCAGCGCGGCATTCCCGTGATGGCGCATATCGGCCTCACCCCCCAGGCGGTGAACGCGCTGGGCGGCTATGGCGCGCGCGGCAAGAGCCGGGAGGAGCATGACAAGATCGTCTCCGACGCCCGCGCCGTGGCGCAGGCGGGCGCCTTCGGCATGGTGCTGGAGGGGGTGATGGAGGAGATCGCCGTCACCGTCACTGACAGCGTCGACGTGCCGGTGATCGGCATCGGCGCATCGGCCCATTGCGACGGGCAGGTCTTGGTGGCGGAGGACATGCTGGGCATGTTCGAACGCGTGCCCCGTTTCGTGAAACGCTACGAAAATATCGCGGAAACCATTGGCAACGCCGCCGCCCAATATGCGGCGGATGTCCGGAACCGGCACTTTCCGACCGAAGATCAGGTCTATCGGCCCAAAAAGTGAGTTGCGCGGGAAGCCCGCGCCGCTAAAGATCGCGCCTTCCGCGTGCCTTTTCTGACGAATTTCTGGAGACCCAAGTGGCCCTGACGCCGCAAAATAGCGAAGCCTTCATGCGCGAGGTGGACGAGGCCGTTCGGCAGGACCAGTTGCTGACCTTCTGGCAGCGCTTCGGCCGCTGGATCGTCGCGGCGGTGATCATCGGCCTCGCGGCCTTCGCCGGCTGGCTTTATTGGCAGCATTACACGAAGACGCAGTCGCAGGCCGTGTCGGAGGAAATGGACAAGGCGATTTCCACGGCAATCGGCGGCGGCACTCCGGACGCGAAGGAATTGGACAAGCTGACCCAGGCCAGCCAGCCCGGCTTCCGCGCCTCCGCCCTGCTGGTGAAGGCGGGCACGGCGGCGCGCAAGGGCGACAGCAAGGCCGCCATCGCCGCCTATAAGGCGATGGCCGACGACGCTTCGCTCGACCGGCCCTATCGCGACCTGGCGCTGATCCGCCAGACCACGCTGGAGTTCGAAACCCTCCAGCCGCAGCAGGTGGTCGACCGGCTGAAGCCCCTTGCCGTGGAGGGCGCGCCCTGGTTCGGCAGCGCCGGGGAACTGGTCGCCATCGCCTATATGAAGATGCGCAAGCCCGACCTCGCCGGGCCGTTGTTCGCCGCCATGGCGAAGGACAAGGACGTGCCCCAGTCGATCCGTTCACGCGCGCGACAGATGGCGGGCTTATTGGGTGTGGATGCAGTCGAAACGCCGGTCGCGGCGGGACAGGAATGATTGGGCGCATGGGAATGCACAGCATGACGAAATTTTCGGGCGCCGGTCGCGCCGTGACCGTTGCCATGATGATCGCCCTGCTTGCGGGATGCGGCATTGTCGGCGGCAAGAAGGGCGGCCCCAAGACCCCGGTGGTCGGCAAGCGCACCTCGATCCTCAGCAATGAGCAGGGGGTGGAGGTCGACCCGACGCTGGCCGACGTGCCCGTGACCCTGCCCGAACCCTATGTGAACGACCAATGGTCGCAGCCGGGCGGCAGCCCCGCCAAGACCATGGGCAATCTGGCGCTGGGCGCTTCGCCCGCGCGGGCATGGACCGTGTCCATCGCGGGCAGCACGCCGCAGGCCCGCCTCGCCTCCGCTCCGGTGGTGGTGGGCGGCAAGCTCTATGTGATCGACGCCGATGCGCGGGTGATCGCGTTCGACGCGAACAGCGGCGCGAAGCTGTGGCAGACCCCGCTCCCCGCCGCGGGCAGCGGCCGCGCCCTGTTCGGCGGCGGCGTCAGCGTCGTCGACGGAAAGCTCTATGCCAGCACCGGCATCGGCGATGTCGCGGCGATCGACGCGAACACAGGCGCCATCCTGTGGAAGAAGCGCCCCGGCGGCCCACTGCGCGGCGCGCCGACGCTGGCCAACGGCCATGTCTATGTGATGGGGCAGGACAACCAGATCTTCGCCCTCAACCAGAGCGACGGCGAAGTGCAGTGGACCGACAGCGGCACGCTGCAAGTCACCGGCATCTTCGGCGTGGCCGCCCCCGCCGCCGCGCAGGGCACGGTGATCGCGGGTTACAGTTCGGGCGAACTCACCGCCTATCGCTATGAAAATGGCCGGACGCTGTGGGGCGACGCCCTGTCGCGCACCAGCATCTCGACCGCCGTGGCGACGCTGACCGACATCGACGCCGATCCGGTTATCGACCGGGGCCGGGTCTTCGCCATCGGCCAGGGCGGCCGCATGGCAAGCTATGAACTGGTGAGCGGCCAGCGGCTTTGGGAAATCAACATCGCGGGCATCTCCACCCCCTCGGTCGTGGGCGAATGGGTGTTCGCGGTGACGAGCGACGCGAAGCTGCTCTGCGTCGCCCGCGCCACGGGCAGGATCCGCTGGATCAGCCAGCTTCGCCGCTGGGAAAAGGAAAAGAAGAAGGACAAGGCGATCCGCTGGACCGGCCCGGTGCTGGCGGGCGGGCGGCTGGTGCTGGTGTCGACCCATGGCGACCTCAACTATGTCGATCCGACGACGGGGAAGATCCAGGCGGAAATCGATCTCGACCGGCCGATGTCGCTGTCGCCGGTGGTGGCGAACAACACGCTCTATATATTGGCGGACGACGGCAAGCTGACGGCGTTTCGCTGACGCGACCGACAGAAGAAGAAGCGTGCTCCTGCGAAGGCAGGAGCCCAGTTCCAACGGCAGGACTGGGCTCCTGCCTTCGCAGGAGCACGCATGTTTTTACGCCTGATGTGCTGACAGGCGACCCAAGAAAGGATACGGGCCTCTCATGCTGCCCACCGTTGCCATCGTCGGACGCCCCAATGTGGGCAAGTCCACCCTTTTCAACCGGCTCGTCGGCAAGAAGCTGGCGCTGGTCGACGACCAGCCCGGCGTGACCCGCGACCGGCGGGAGGGGCAGGCGAACCTGCTGGGCGTCGATTTCACCATCATCGACACCGCCGGTTATGAGGATGAAGACCCGCAGACCCTGCCCGGCCGGATGCGCATGCAGACGCAGGCGGCGGTGGAAAATGCCGATGTCGCGCTGTTCGTCGTCGACGCCCGCGCCGGAATCACCCCGCTGGACGAGGAAATCGCCCGCTGGCTGCGCGAGGGCGACGCCCCGGTCGTGCTGATGGCCAACAAGGCGGAGGGCAAGGCGGGCGACGACGGCGTCATGGAGGCGTTCAGCCTGGGCTTGGGCGATCCCGTCCCCTTTTCCGCCGAACATGGCCAGGGCCTGGCCGACCTCTTCCAGGCGCTGCTCCCCTATATCGACCGCGAGGAGGAGGAAGAGGAGGAAGGCGAACCGGACGAGGCCGATTTCGAATCCGCGCCGCTGAAACTCGCCATCGTCGGCCGCCCCAATGCGGGCAAGTCGACCCTGATCAACCGCCTGCTGGGCGAGAACCGCCTGCTGACCGGCCCCGAAGCGGGCATCACCCGCGACAGCATCGCCGTCGACTGGCAATGGACCGACCCGGACGGCGCCGAACGCCCCGTCCGCCTGATCGACACGGCGGGCATGCGCAAGCGCGCCAAGGTGCAGGACAAGCTGGAAAAGCTGGCGGTTTCGGACGGCCTGAACGCTGTGAACTTCGCCGAAGTGGTGGTGCTGCTGCTCGATTCCACTCGCGGGCTGGAGGCGCAGGATCTGCGCATCGCCGACAAGGTGATCGAGGAAGGCCGCGCCCTCGTCGTCGCCCTCAACAAATGGGATACGGTGGAAAACGGCTCGGCCCTCTATCAGGGCATCAAGCAGGCGCTGTCCGACGGCCTCGCGCAGATACGCGGCGTGCCGATCATGACCGTCTCCGCCGCCACCGGCAAGGGGCTGGACGACCTGATCCGCGTCGCCTTCGAGACCCGCACCGCCTGGTCGCAGCGCGTGTCGACCGGCATCCTCAACCGCTGGTTCGAACGCGCGCTGGAGGCCAATCCGCCCCCCGCCCCCGGCGGCAAGCGGATCAAGCTGCGCTACATCACCCAGAACAAGACGCGCCCGCCGACCTTCGTGCTGTTCGGCACGCGGCTGGACGAACTGCCGGAAAGCTATCGCCGCTATCTGGTGAACGGCATCCGCAAGGAACTGGGATTCGGCGCCGTGCCGGTGCGGCTGACGCTGCGCAGCGCCAAGAACCCCTATGCCACCAAGTGAAGCGGCGCATATCGACGCCAGGGGCATGAAATGCCCCTGGCCCGCGCTGCGCGTGGCGCGGGCGATGCGATCCGCCGACGCCGTGACGATCGAGGCTGACGATCCCGTCGCGGCCAAGGAACTGGAGGCGCTGGCGAAGCAACAGGGTTGGGCCTTCACGGCAAAGGCGCCGCATCTCTTCGCTCTCGCTCGGTCGCTTTGACGATCCCACCCGACTTAACCCCCTATTTACGCTCCTCTTCTATATTCCCCACGGCAGAGCAGGGAGTGTCAGGGTGTCATATCAAGAGGCCGAACTGGTCAATTGGACGGATTTTGCCAAATCCCGTTCGGAGCTGGGCACCGCCTTCCTCCGGATCCTGGGCTATTTCCGCGAGGACGGCGAAAAGGCGATCGGCGCCATCGAGGAGGCCTTTCGCGCCCGCAACGCCGCCGCGCTGGTCGCCCCGGCCCATAAGCTGAAGGGCGAGTCGGCCCAGTTCGGCGCCTATCGGCTCAGCGCCATGGCCGAGAAGATCGAAATGGTCGCCCGCCGCTGCGTCGAAAGCCGGGAAGGCCCGGATGAATTGATCGAGGATGTGGTCGCGCTGCGGCCCTGCTTCACGGAGACGATGGCGCTGCTCGACCGCGACGCCAACCCGCTGGTGGCGCGCCGGCCGCAGGGTTTCGGCCGCCGCATCGACAGTCCGGCCCAGGGATTCGGTCGCGCCGCCGGCTGAATGCTCGGGCCGTTATTTGCGGGCGTTAGGCGCGCCGTGCACCTGCTCAGGCAGGAGCGCGCAAAGTTTCCCCGAAGACCTCCGCATTCCATCCGCCCCGAACCGGCATTGAAATGGAACGAGTCCGCCCCCCATATTCGGCCATGACCCGTTTCTCCGTCCTGGACCTCGTTCCCGTCAACGAAGGCGGCACCGTCGGCGAAGCGCTTGGCCGCGCCGCCGACTTTGCCGCCCATGCCGAAAGCCTTGGCTTCCACCGCTATTGGGTGGCGGAGCATCATGGCATGCCGGGCATCGCGTCGGCCGCGACCGCCGTGGTGCTGGCGCATATCGGACGGGCGACCGACCGCATCCGCATCGGCGCGGGCGGCATCATGCTGCCCAATCATGCGCCGCTGCTGATCGCGGAGCAGTTCGGCACGCTGGCGGCGCTCTTTCCCGGCCGCGTCGACCTCGGCCTTGGCCGCGCTCCCGGTTCCGACCAGCGCGTGGCCCAGGCCATGCGGCGGACGCTGACCGGCGGCCCGGACGAATTTCCCCGCGACGTGATGGAATTGCAGGCCTATTTCGCCGGCGACGAGCGCCTAGGCTTCCAGGCGACCCCCGGCGCGGGCGAGGACGTGCCGCTCTGGATTCTGGGTTCCAGCCTCTATGGCGCGCAACTCGCCGCCGCGCTGGGCCTGCCCTACGCCTTCGCCTCGCACTTCGCGCCCGGCGCGCTGGACGAGGCCGTCGCCATCTACCGCCGCGATTTCCAGCCCTCTGCGCAGCTTGCTCATCCCTATGTGATGGCGGGCTACAATGTCTTCGCAGCCGACACGGCGGAGGAGGCGCGGCTGATCGCCACCTCCATGCAGCAGGCCTTCGTGCGCCTGCGCACCGGCCGGCCGGGCAAGCTGCAACCACCCGTCGCCGGCTATTATGAAAGCCTGCCGCCGCAGGCGCAGGCGATGCTGGCCGATGTGCTGAGCGCTTCCACCATCGGCACCCAGGCCGATGTCGAGCGCGACCTGGCCGCCTTCATCCGCCGCACCCAGGTGGATGAGGTCATCATCGGCGGCCAGATCCATGATTTCGAGGCGCGCAAGCGCAGCCTGGAGATCGCCATGGCGGCGGCCGGTCGAGTGGCGTCAGGCAGCCATCAGGCGGCCGCCGCTCAATAGCTTCGCCAGCCCCGGCGCGGCGCGGCTGAGCAGCGATCCCAACAGGATCACCGCGACCAGCACCAGCAGCGGCTGCACCAGCAGATAGGCAGGATAAAAGGGCGATCCCAGCTTGCCGAACACCACCCCCAGCACCGGCCCGCCCAGCCAGATCAGGATGAGGTGGGAGCAGAAGAGGAAAAAGGCGAAGGGTTCGATCCGCAGCAGCATGCCCCGCGCCGCGCTGGCCGCCAGCGACCAGGCGAAGCGCCAGAAGAACAGCGCCGCCGCGACCCGCACCGCCATGTCCAGCGTCGCCGCGCCGATGCCCGGCGGCAACACGCCCGGATGCAGGGACATATAGAGCTGCGCGCTCATCAGCAGCGCAAAGGGCGCCGCCGCCATCGTCCAGGGCAGCGCCGCCACCCGGTCGGCCAGCCCCTCGCGCCGCGCCACGATGCCCATGATGAAGAAGAACAGGATGGAGGCGCGCATCAGCACCGGCGGCCCCCATCCCATGATCTGGCACAGCGCCGCCATCGCCGCCACCGGGCCCAACGCCCAGCCCGGCAGGCGGACGAACAGGGGCGCGGCCAGCATGCACAGGAACAGGTCGCGCAGGAACGGCATCTGCACGTTGATGTCGGGATTGCGGCTGACGATGAACAATTCCTGGAACATCCAGCCGGTGGACGATGGCACCGGCGCCGACAGGCCCAGCGCCCAGGCCGCGCCGGACACGAACAGGATCGCCAGCGCATTCCACAGGATCATCGGCAGCAGGATCGTCCGCACCTTCCGCCCGACATGGCGCAGCCAGTCATGGGTCCGCGACGACCCCTCCACCAGCCAGCCGGAAATCAGGCCCAGCAGGGGCACGGCGCTGCGCCCGAAAACCTCCATCAGGCCCCAGCGCAGGCTGTCCTGCGCCGTGCCCCTCAGGCTTTCCAGGTCATGGCCGTTCAGGCCCGTCCAGGCATGGACGTACACCACGCCCAATATGCAGATCACCCGCGCGATGGAAATCGCGTCGGACCGCCGGGCCGCATCGGTCGTCAGCACCCGGGACACAGGATTTTCCCGATTTCCGGCCGATGTTTCAAAAGCCAAGCCTGACACGCATTTCCTCTGACCATCGCGGCGCGGGCCTGGCCGCACCTTCAACATGGGCGAGGGATAAGCAGATTCTTTACCAGTCGCCGGTTAAATCGATCCGACGTGCCGGAATCCCGTCCGGTCGAGGGGAAAAACAGGTTCATGACCCAGATGCACGGTGCAGACCATTTCGCAGGCGCGCAGCCTCATGCCTTCCAGTCTCCGGCCGACGCCATGGGGATGGTCTTCCAGATCGCCGGGTCCAGTTCGCAATTGATCATCGACGCCATGCGCATCGCCGCGCTGTCGCGCGATCCCGATCCTTCGCTCGCCATGGCGGGGCAGGTCGGCAGCCAGGTGAAGATGCGCGTCGGCCATGTCTGGCTGATCGCCAGCGTCCGCGCGATGGCCATGGACCGGCAGGACAGCAACAGCATCATCGTCGACATCGACTTTCTGGGCGAAGGCGATGAGGAAAAGCTGACGGGCCGCATCTACCGCTTCCGCCGGGGCGTGACCCGTTACCCGACACCGGGGACGGAGGTCTATCCGGTATCGAGCGCGGACATGCAGCAGATCTATTCGGCCGACGACCGCCCCCATGTGCAGATCGGCACCGTCTATCCCACGTCCGACACCCGCGCCGCGCTCTATGTCGATTCGATGCTGGGCAAGCATTTCGCGCTGCTGGGTTCGACCGGTACCGGCAAGTCGACCAGCGCCGCGCTCATCCTGCACCGCATCTGCGACCTGTCGCCGCAGGGGCATATCGTGATGATCGATCCCCATGGCGAATATGGCGCCGCCTTCCAGCAGAATGGCGCCGTCTATGACGTCAACAACCTCGCCCTCCCCTATTGGCTGATGAATTTCGAGGAGCATTGCGAGGTGTTCGTCACCTCCGAAGGCTCAGAGCGGACGGTGGACTGCGACATCCTCGCCAAATGCCTGCTGGCCGCGCGGTCCAAGAACCGGCTGGCGGAGAGCATCGGCCGGCTGACCGTCGATTCGCCCGTCCCCTATCTGCTGTCCGACCTCACCAACATCCTTCAGAACGAGATGGGGAAGCTGGACAAGGGCACCGGATCGCTGCCCTATATGCGGCTCAAGACCAAGATCGACGAGATCAAGAGCGATCCGCGCTACAGCTTCATGTTCTCCGGCATGCTGGTCGCGGATTCGATGCAGGAATTCCTCGCAAAGATCTTCCGCCTGCCCTCCGGCGGCAAGCCGATCTCTATCATCGACGTGTCGTCCATGCCGTCCGACATCACGTCCGTCGTGGTGTCGGTGCTGTCGCGGCTGGTGTTCGACTATGCCCTCTGGGCGCGGGACGAGCCGCAGCGCCCGATCCTGCTCGTCTGCGAGGAAGCGCATCGCTACATCCCCAGCAGCACGACCGGCGGCGGTCAGGCCGTTCGCCGCATCCTGGAACGGATCGCCAAGGAAGGCCGCAAATATGGCGTGTCGTTGGGCCTCATCACCCAACGCCCGTCCGATCTGGCCGAAGGCGTGCTGTCGCAATGCGGCACGATCATCTCGATGCGCCTCAACAACGACCGCGACCAGGCCTTCGTGAAGGCTGCCATGCCCGAAGGCGCGCGCGGCTTCCTCGATTCCATCCCCGCCCTGCGCAACCGGGAGGCGATCATCTGCGGCGAAGGCGTCGCCGTGCCGATCCGCGTCGCGCTCGACAATCTGGAGGAGGAGCGGCGTCCAGCCTCGGGCGATCCGAGCTTCACGGAACTCTGGCGCCAGTCCGGCGGCGAAGCGGACATCCTCGACCGCACGATCACGCGCTGGCGCAGCCAGGGCCGGTAAGCGATTATCCCGCCGGGACGATCCTTCCGGCTGGCTCGCTCTCCGCATTGATGCTTTCGCGGCACTCCTCTTCGTCCACGGGGACGAGCAGCTTCGCCTTGCGCCACCCGCCCTGCAGGTAAACCAGGCCGGCCAGCAGGAAGGACGACGCCGACCCTGCGGGGAAGCTCAGCCACAATGCGTCCGCCCCCAGATGCGGATAGCCCAGATGGTAGAAGCCCAGCCGCACCGCGAAGAGGGTGAAGACCAGGATCAACAGCGGCCGCACCACCACGCCATTGGCCCGCATCACGCCGAACAGGATCATCGTCGCGCCGAACAGCACGAAGCTCCAGCTCGCCAGGAGCTGCATGTGCCAGGCGGCGGCGATGGCGGCTTCGTTCCGTCCCAGGAACAGCGCCAGCAGCGGCGCGTGGAACAGCAGGATCACCGCCACCATCGTGCCGGTGATCAGCAGCAGATAACCCATGCCATATCCGGTGATCCGGCCGATCCGGTCCCATCGCCCCGCGCCGATATTCTGCGCCGCCATGGCGCTGACCGCCGCGCCCATCGCCATGGCCGGCATCTGGAGATAGGTCCAGATCTGCTGGGCCGCGCCATAGGCCGCGGTGACCAGAAACCCCTCCCGGTTGACGAGGCCGATCATCACCAGCCCTGACGCGGACATGACGATCATCTGCAATCCCATGGGCAACCCCTTGCCGAACAGGACGCGCATCTGGTCCGGCGCGGGGCGGAGATAAGCCAGTTCCCGCCCGCGCAGGCGCAACGGCAGATCCTTCGCATAGGTGTAGAGGACAAGGCCGATCAGGCTGACGACGCCCGCCGCCGCCGTTGCCGCGGCCGACCCCCCTATGCCCATCGCCGGGATCGGCCCCAGGCCCAGGATCAGCACCGGGTTCAGGACGAGGTCGACGCCCACGCTCACGAACATGAAGATCAGCGGCGTCCGCGCATCGCCCGTCCCGCGCAGGCCCATCATCATCATGACGCTGAGCAGAGAGGCGGGCATGGCGACGAAGATCACCCGCAAATAGACGAGCGCCAGGTCGAACGCCTCCGCCGGGGTCGCCAGCAGCCGCAGCAAGGCGGGCGCGCCGATCCAGCCGCCGGTCGCCACGACCAACCCCAGCAGGGTGCAGAAGCCGACGGCCGATCCGAACGCCCGGCGCGCCGCGTCCAGGTCGCCCCGTCCCACCGCCTGCGCGATCATCACCGTCGACGCCATGCCGAAGCCGAAGACGACGGAGAACATCAGGAACATGGTGATGTTCGCATTGGCCGTCGCCGCCAGCGCCTGCGCGCCCAGGAAACGGCCGACCCATATGGCGTTGATCGATCCGTTCAGCGACTGGAGGATGTTGGACGCCAATGTCGGGATGGCGAACAGCAACAGGGCCGATGCGATCGGCCCCTGCGTCAGATCCCTGCCGCGCCATTCCCGTGCAACCATGCGTCCCCCTTTTCGGATGGAAACCGGGGCGACCACCCATCGTCCCCGGTTCTTTCTCGGCGCGCCCCGGCCGACGTACCTGCGATCAGGCGAGTCGTTCCAGCGCAGCCTTCAATCTTTCCGCCTCGGCCGCCTTTTCGGCATGATCCTCCCGCGCCTTGGCGACGGCCTCCGGCTTGGCCTTTTCGACGAAGCTCGGATTGGAAAGACGACCGGACAGCGAATCCCGTTCCTTCTCCGCGCCGGCAAGCGCCTTGGCGAGCCGCGCCTTCTCCGCTTCGATGTCGATCACGCCTTCCAGCGGCAGGATGAAGGTCGCCTCGTCGACCACGATCTGCGCCGCGCCGCCGGAGACGCTGTCCCCGAAGGACAGGCTTTCCACCCTGCCCAGGCGCGCCAGTGCGGCCCCCTGGCGGTCGATGCGGCGGCGGGTTTCATCCGACGCGCCGTGCACGACCACGCCCAGCTTCGCGCCCGGCGGCACGTTGAGTTCGGTGCGGGCCGTGCGCATCGCGCCGATCAGGCGGATCAGCCAATCGATCTCCGCCTGCGCCTCGCTGTCCACGGCATGGAGCGCCTGCGGCCAACGCGCGATGATCAGTTCGCTTTCCCGCGTCCCGGTCAGATTCCATAACTCTTCGGTAATGAACGGCATGAAGGGGTGCAGCATCACCAATATCTGGTCGAACGCCCAGCCCGCGACCGCTCTCGTTTCTTCATCCATCGAGCCTTTGGTCAACTCGATATACCAGTCGCAAAACTGGTCCCAGACGAAGTGGTAGATGGCGTTGGCCGCCGCGTCGAAGCGCAGTTCGGCCATGGCGATGTCGATCGCCTGCACGGTCGCCACCGTCTCCGCGACGATCCAGCGATTGACCGGCGCTTCAGCATGGGGCGCTTCGTGGCTGGTAGCGGCGGTGACGCCGTTGGATTGCAGGAAACGCGCCGCGTTCCACAGCTTCGTCGCGAAGTTGCGATAGCCCTCGACGCGCTTCTCATCCATCTTCACGTCGCGGCCCTGGCTTTCCATCGCCGCCATGAAGAAACGCAGCGCATCCGCGCCGAACCTGTCGATCAGGCCCAGCGGATCGACGACATTGCCCTTGGACTTGGACATTTTCTGCCCGTCGGCGGCGCGCACCAGGCCGTGCAGATAGAGCTTGCGCCAGGGCACGTCACCCATGAACTCCATGCCCTGCATCGCCATGCGCGCATCCCAGAAGAACAGGATGTCGAAGCCGGAGATCAGCAGGTCATTGGGATAATGGCGCTTGAGCGTCTCCGTCTCGTCCGGCCAGCCCAGCGTGCCGAATGGCCAGAGGGCGGAAGAGAACCAGGTATCCAGCACATCGGGGTCGCGCCAGAGACCCAATTTTCCATCGGTAAAGGCTATCCTTGCCTCCTCCGCGCTGGACACCTCAACCAGCTCAAAACCATTCTCGAGTGTAAAATCAATGCCTACTTCGGAATAGCGCTTCTCAGCAAGCGCGAGAGCATCTTGAACTGAGTCTGCTACAAACACTTCAGGCGCTGCACGAAGCCGACGACGCGGATCGTCAAGGTCGGGAACCTCCTCCAACCATGCAAAGGTTCCATCGGCAAGCGACCGATCATCTTGCCCTATTTGCGGCCCATACCACGCCGGAATCCGATGCCCCCACCAAAGCTGGCGCGACACGCACCAGGGCTGGATATTCTCCATCCAGTTGAAGAAGGTCTTTTCCCATGTCTTGGGCACGATCTCGATCCGCCCGTCGCGCACCGCCTGCATCGGCGCGATCGCCAGCTTCTCCGCATCGACATACCATTGGTCCGTCAGCCACGGCTCGATCACCACGCCCGAACGGTCGCCAAAGGGCGTCTGGATGGTGCGCGGCTCGGCATCGGCGACGACCTCCTCGCCCTCCTTGTTCTTGGTGACGTGCGGAACCAGCAGGCCAAGCGCCTTCATCTCCGCCGCCACCAGCTCGCGCGCGCCGTCCACGCCATCCTTGCGGAAGCGGTGCAGGCCCAGGAACCGCTCCGGGATCAGCCCGTCGGCGGTCTGGACCACATTGGCGTCGGCGTCTAACATGTTGAGCATGTCGGCTGCCTTGAAGCCCGCCCGCCTGCCCACTTCGAAATCGTTGAAGTCGTGCCCCGGCGTGATCTTGACCGCGCCCGACCCCAGTTCCGGATCGGCATGCTCGTCAGCCACCACCCTGATCCGGCGGCCCGTGATCGGCTGGAGGATGTCCTTGCCGATCACATCCCTGTAGCGCGGGTCTTCAGGGTGAACCGCGACGGCCATGTCGGCCAGCATCGTTTCCGGCCGCGTGGTCGCGACGACGATATGGTCCGCGCCATCGGCCAGGCGAACGCCGTCGGCCAGCGGATAGCGGAAATGCCAGAAGCCGCCCTTCACCTCCTGCGTCTCCACCTCCAGATCGGAAATGGCCGAGCGGAAGCGCGGATCCCAGTTCACCAGCCTCTTGTCGCGATAGAGCAGGCCGCGCCGGTGCAATTCCACGAACACCTTGATGACGGCCTTCGAAAAGCCCTCGTCCATGGTGAAGCGCTCATTGGCCCAGTCCATGGAGCATCCCAGGCGGCGAAGCTGGCGCGTGATCGCGCCGCCGCTCTCCGCCTTCCACTCCCACACCTTTTCGACGAACTGCTCGCGGGTGTAGTTGGTGCGCTTGTCCTGCCGCGCCTCCATCTGCCGCTCGACCACCATCTGCGTCGCGATGCCCGCATGGTCGGTGCCCACCACCCACAGCGCATCCTTGCCGCGCAGCCGTTCGTAACGGATGACGATGTCCTGCAGCGTATTGTCCAGCGCATGGCCGATATGCAGGCTGCCCGTCACGTTCGGCGGCGGGTTGACGATGGTGAAGGGTTCCGCAGAGGGCCGTTCCGGGCGGAACAGCCCCTTCTCCTCCCAATGGGCGTACCAGCGGGATTCGATTTCGGCGGGGTCGAAGGTCTTGGGCAGTTCGGTCATAGGCTGGCCTTTACGCAAGGCGGCGGCGGCGTCAACTTTCCGCCGCCCGAGAGGCGAAAAACCCGCTCAGATGCGGCAACCTGCTCCTGCGCAGGCACGCCGCATTTCAGCGCGACCTTATTTCTTCGTCCACTTGTCCAGCCAGCCCAGCGCCTCGTCATACCATTGCAGCGAGTTGCGCGGCTTCAGCACCCAGTGATTCTCGTCCGGAAACACCAGCAGCCTCGACGGCACGCCGCGTCGCTGCAACGCGGTGAACGCCGCCAGCCCTTGCGTATAGGGGATGCGAAAATCCTTCTCCCCCGTCACCACCAGCATCGGCGTCTTCCATCGGGTCACATGGTTGACCGGGTTCCACTTCTCGAACTCCTGCGGATTCTCATGATAGGGCCCGCCATGTTCCCATTCGTCGAACCACAGCTCCTCCGTTTCATAGGCCATGGCGCGGGCGTCGAACACGCCGTCATGCTGGACCAGGCATTTGAACCCGTCGGGCCAGTTGCCCGCGATCCAGTTCATCATATAGCCGCCATAGCTGGCGCCCAGCGCGCAGCCATTGCCGGCATCGACCTGCGCATCCTTGGCGGCGGCGGCGGCCAGCCCCAGTTTCAGATCCTCCAGGGGCTTGCCGCCCCAATCCTTGTTGATGCTGTCGGTGAAGGCCTGGCCGTAGCCCGTCGAACCGTGGAAATCGACGATCACCGCAGCATAGCCATGGGCCGCGAACGCCTTGGGATTCCAGCGATAGGACCAGCTATCGTTGAAGCTGCCCTGCGGCCCGCCATGGACCAGCATGGCTACCGGCAACTTGCCTGTTACACCCTTCGGCTTCACGATCTGGCCCCAGACGATGTCGCCGTTCGCGCCCTTGAAGCTGTAGCGCTGGACCGAGACGTCATCGATCCCGGCCAGCTTTTCCGCATTGACGGCGGTAAGGCGCGCCGGCTTGCCCAGCGCCTTTTTGGAGGAATTGGGGGGCATTTTCCAGAAATCGGCGGGCGACTGGATGCTGTCGAGCGCGTAGACGAAGCCGCCCCCGGGCAGCGGCACGACGCTGCCCGCATGGCCCGCCTGCGTCAGCCGCGCCACCTTGCCCGACGCCGCATCCACGCGGAACACCGGATGATCCAGCACATCATCGGCGGTGACGATTATCCCCTTCCCGTCCGCCTCCCAGGCGATGGAGGCCACCGAGCGGTCCCAATTCCCGGTCAGCGCCTTCGTCTCCCCGGTCGCGATGTCGCGCAGCATCAGCACCAGCCGGTCGCTTTCATAGCCGGGGCGCTTCATCGCCGCATAGGCCAGCCATTTCCCGTCCGGGGAAACGGCGGGCATGGTGTCGGTCGCGTCATTGGCGTCGGTCAGGTTGACCGGAGCCGCGCTGCCGTCCGCCGGGACCGCGAAGATGTCGAGATTGGTCGACAGTGGCTCGATCCGCCCCGCTTCGCGCAGTGCGAAGAACAATGTCCTGCCGTCGGCGCTCCAGGCGATTTCCTCGGCCCCGCCGAAGGGCTTGGACGGGCTGTCGCCGACCAGCGCGCCCATGACCGACACCGCCTTGCCGCCCGACAGCGGCATCACGAAGATTTGCGAGCGCTGGCCGTCGGACCATGTGTCCCAATGGCGCGCGAATAGCTGGTCGTAGACGCGCCCGGTCCCGGCGCCGGGGAGCGGGGCGGGCTTTGCGTCGTCCAGCGTCTTCGCCCCGACCGGCCGATCCGCCCACAGCGCCACCCGGTCGCCCGTGGGGCTGAGCAGGAAGCCGGAAATTCCGCCGGGCGCCTGCGTCACCTGCTCGGCGCTCCCACCTGCTACGGAGACCCGCCAAAGCTGGTCCTCGCCGCTCCGGTTGGACAGATAATAGAGCGATTTCCCGTCCGCCGAAAAGGCCGGCGCGCTTTCATTCTTGTCCGGGGCCGAAGCAATCATGCGCGGGACCGCGCCCGGCTTGCCCAGGTCCAGCAGATACAGGTCCGTCCGGCCCCTGTTCCCGGCGAGGTCGGTTACGCGCAACTGATAGGCCAGCCATTTCCCGTCCGGCGAAACCGCCGGGGCGGACACGCGGTTCAGGCTGGCCATGTCGCTGGGCGTGAATGGCCGGGCAGCGGCGGGCGCGACGGCCAGCGCCGATTGGGCCAGGGCCAGAGCGCCAAGTCCCGCTTGCAGAAGATATTTCATGGATGAGCACCCTTGGATCGGGTCGCGCTGCTCTCTCGCGGGCGGCGTCGACGGCTATGGACAAGGGTGTAGGCGGCAATAGCGCCAACGCGCAAGGATCAACCATCCACGCGTAATAAAAGAACAAGAATGCTCAGATCAGGGTGCGTAAAGCATGAATCGCGCATAGGATGAGCAACCGCCCTCCCCGGCCCGCCGAATCGGCCCTCTCCCCCTGCTCAACGGCCGGTGATGCGGGCGATTTCCCTGGCGACCATATCTTCGACCATCTGCGGCAGCCGCGCGTCCAGCCATTCCTTCAGCATCGGCTTCAGCATCGAGCGGACCAGCCCGTCCAGCGTATTGTCCTCCCCATCCTTGGGCGTCACCAGCATCGAGGACAAAGCGGACAGCGAATGCCGGGCCGCGACTTCGCTCTCGACGGACAGGATGGACGCATCCCCCTGCTCGGCAGCGGTCTTGGAGGCACGGGACGTTCGATGGGCGGGCATGGGTTCCTCCACAGCGACCTCGTCGGTCAGTTCCAGCACTTCGTCGCTGGCAGGCTCGGACATCGCCTCCGCAACGGGAACGGCGCGGACCTTGGGCGCCGCCTCGCCCCGCACGCGGCGCGGCAGGGTCTGCACCGCCTCCTCGCCCTCTTCAGCGATGATCCGCTTGATGGACGACAGGATGTCCTCCATCGAGGGTTCCTTGCTCATGTCGCCCATGGTCAACCCCTATTCCAGTCCCCGTTAACGCTATAGCACCAAAGGAACGCCCTTGGGGTTAAAATTGCGTTAAGGCTGCGCCAAACCGGGGTCCACATTGGCGTTTTGTGCGGGCGAGTCAACGGTCCGCGTCGATTGCACCTTGGGCGCGGGGTCGAAATCCCAGTCGAACCACTTGCCCTTCACCCGGTCGTAATTGACCATCGGGTCGTAGAGCGTGCCCGCTTCCAGGTTCAGGTCGTCCGCCTCCGCATGGCCCATGGCGGCCAGCAGGCTGAAACCCGCGACATAGGCGTTGCGGCGCGCCGTCACGAGCTGAACCTTGGCGTTCACCGCCTCCTGCTCGGCATTCAATATGTCCAGGATGGTGCGGCTGCCGACGGAATTTTCCGCCCGCACGCCCTCGAGCGACAGGTTGGCCGCCTCCACCGCCTTCTGGTTCGACTGGATGCTTTCCAGCGACGCCTGCCAGCTTGCATAGGCGGACCGCGTCTGCGCGATCACGCCGCGCTCGACCTCGATCTCTCGCTCCAGAGCCTGGGATTCCAGCGCCTGGTTGCGCCGCACCTGCGCGGCCGGACGGCCGCCCTGATAGAAGGGAATGTTGAGCTGGACGCCAGCCGACGCCTGCTTGTTGATCTGCGATCCGGTGGCGCTGCTGGTCAACGTGTCCAGATAGTTGGTGTAGCCCGCCTGGGTGAAGGCGGATACCGTCGGCAGCACCGTGCCCTTGGCGGCGCGCACGTCGAACTGCTGCGCTTCCCTCAGCTTCTGCGCGGCCAGAATGTCGGGATTGTCCTTGAGCGCCACCTGCACGGCGCTTTCCGGGGTCGCGGGCAGGCCCGGCAGGGGCGGCGGCGGCTCCAGATTGTCGGGCGCCTCGCCCACCAGCGCGATGTAATTTTCGCGGGCCGTGATCAGATTGGCCTCCGCATTTTGCAGGTCGGACCGCGCCAGCGCCAGGCGCGATTCGGATTGCGCCACGTCGGTGCGGGTCACGTCGCCCACCTCGAACCGATCGCCGGTCGCCTGCAGATTGACCTCCAGCGCCCGCACATTGGCCTGGTTGAGCGCGACGACCGCGCTGTTGCGGATGACGTCCATATAGGCGGCGACGACCTGCGAGAAGACGCTGGCCTCCGTGCCGCGCAGGTCGGCCTGACCGGCGGCGACCCGCGTTTTGGCGGCCCGGACTGCGTTGCGCACGCTGCCCCCGGCATAGAGGGGAACGCTCAACTGCGCGTTCGCGTTCAGCGTGCGCTGCGGCGAAGTGAAGCTGATCGTGGGCTTGAGGATGCTTTCGGAATAGCTGCCGGTCCCATCCAGCGCGGGCCGACCCGCCGCCTTCTGGATCGGCACATTCTCATCCGTCGCCCGCTGCCCGGCGCGGGCGCCGGTCAGGGTCGGGTTCGACCGATAGGCCTTGGCGAGCGCGCCCTGCAACGTTTCCGCATGGGCCGCGCCGCCCAAGGCGGAGGACATCGACAGCAACAGGATGAAGGCGGTGCGCCCCGAAAGCCGAACTTTTGCCGTCATGTCCCCCCCAATAGGCCCTTTCAGAACACAAATCCTTCCGGCGCGGCAAAGCCCGGAAGCACAACCATTTCCATGTCGGCGAGGCGGGAAAGACCCAGCACGCCCGACACCACCCGACCGCTGCACAGGCGGGTGACGCCGCGCTCCACGATACCCGTCACCACCCGCGCGCCATCGGCAAGCTGCTGAACGAGCGCGGCGGGCACTTCCTCCACTGCGCCGTCGATAAACAGCACATCATAGGGCGCATCGGCGGCGGAACCGGCGTTCAGCGGACCGCGAACCACCGCCACGCCGTCGACCGCGATCTCCGGCCCGCCCTCTTCCTCGACCGCGGTGACCTGAGCGCCCAGCCTTGCGAGCAGCGCCGCGCTGTAGCCGGTGGCGGCGCCGATCAGCAGCACCTTGTCGCCCTTGGCGATCTGCGCCTCCTTGAGCAGGCGGCCCGTCACCAGCGGCGGATTGAGCGCGCGCCCGCCAGCGAGCGGGACCGGCCGGTCGACATAGGCCATCGCCCGCCGCTCGGCCGGCACGAATTCCTCGCGCGCCACATGCGCCATCGCCGCAATCACGCGCTGATCGTCCACATCGCTGGTGCGAAGCTGGCTCTCGACCATGGCGGCCCGCATCGATGAAAAATTCTGCTCGGTCACGACAATTCCTCGACTGGAATAGCTTTTAGGGGAGCTGTATTAGGAAAGCAATACAGCAAAGATATTATCGGACCTCTAAATCAGCGGACAAGCCACGCCAAGCGGCTTTGCGCGCCTTGGCACCAGAATCTTGCGCCACAATATCACAGCCCTGCTTGACTTTGCACCAAAAGCCGCACATTTGCGGCCACCCACGACGAGGCCCGATGGCGGAGTGGTGACGCAGCGGACTGCAAATCCGTATACGCCGGTTCGATTCCGGCTCGGGCCTCCAACCATTCATGGTTTTTCCCCGTTTTCTGTGGGTTTCAGCTTATCAGAAACCCGGTTAGACGCAAGGGTTAGGCTTTCCCACTCTGCGATAATTGCGACCGCTTCGGCATTCATGACCTCTTGGTTTGCCGCCTGCGTGTAGACCCTGACCTCTTCGTCGCGGCTGTGCCCGGACATGGATTTTAGCTGCTGCTGGCTCAGCCCGCGCTCTGCCCCGCGCCGCATCATCGCCTTTCGAAGTCCGTGCGCGGAACATCGTTTCGGAAGGCCAGCATCGTTGCACTGCTTTCGAAACCAGTTGCCGAATGACGCGGCGGATTGGAAAGCCTTGCCGTAGCTGGTGCGCAGATAGGGACCATCGCCTTTCTCTGGCGGCATTGCGTCGATAGCCGCCCTTAGCTGCGGAGCCATGCTCAGGCGCATTGCCTTGCCCGTCTTGCCCTGTGTGATGCCGAATCGGTCGTTCTCCAGGTCGGCGGGGCCAAGGAGAAAGGCGTCGCCCTTGCGCTGCGCGGTCCACAGGATCAATTCCAAGGCCAGGCGAGCCTTTGTGCCAAGATCGTGATGGGCACGATATTGGGCGATCTCCTCTTCGGTCCAGGTATGGAAGGTTCCAGCCTTGGCCTTGACCCGCTCTGCCTGCGAAGCCGGATTTTCCGAAACGATCTTCATCTTGATCGCGAAATCGAACAGCCGGACCAGTTCCTTGCGCAGCTTCTTTGCCGCCTCTGGACCGCCCTCCAGACGCTTGCCAACCTGGCGACGCTCCAGCTTCTTCTCCAGAATCTCCTCAATATGATCGAAGCGAATATCGCGAACGTAAGCCGCGCCATATTCCTCACGGAACTTGTCGAGGATATTTCTGATCTTCCGCTGCGTCATCTCAGTGGGGCCAAGGCGGGACGGCACGGAAACATAGCTCGCGATCAGCGCTGCGATGGTTCCGGGGATCGTTCTATCCTCTCCGGGCTGAACCGCGCCTTCATTGCATAGGCGCAATTCCTCTAGGAATTCGGGGGTGCCTATCTCCGCCTTGAAATAGTGCGATTTGTAGCCCTTGCGGCGATAGCGCAACCGCACCTTGCCGTGCCGATCAGTGAGCGGTGACACAAATTCCGGGAGGTGCGCATTATATCTGCGCCGCCGTTTCTTCCTCATCGTCCGAGTAGCTTATCCATGCTGTTCATCTTTGCTGGGGCGTCTTTCAGGGTCGAGAAGACGATATTCCCCAGCGGGTCTATGACCACCTGAAAATGACGAATGCCGGCCGCCTGCGCACTCTTCATGACGCGGGTAACGTCCGATTGCTTGAAGCGCGCAGGAACGTTCACCCTACCCCTCCCCATCCAGTGCTGCGACACGTTCGAAATGAAACACGATCGGCTCTTCTCTCACGTTGATGATGCCAAACCGCTCTCCAGCCCTAAACGTGGATGTTTGCCTGCGAACGATCTCTGCCGACCGCTGGAGATAGGTCCGCCACTGCTCCAGCTTGTAGCCACCCTTGTGCAGATTGCAGGGCGCGCAGGCGGGCATCATATTGCCGACTGTGTTGCGCTCCGGCTTCAACAGTTTCACCGTGTCGAGATCGTTCCATTGCGACGGTCGCACCCGAATGACCGGCTCCATATGATCGGCATGCATGGCCTTCCCCAGATCGCCGCCACAATATGCGCACTTCCCGCCAAACTTCTGCCGCAAGGCTTCTCGCTGCGCTTTCGTGCCGCGCCACTCCTCGTCTTCCGGGTTCGCGAACGGCAGAAGGTCTACCTTCTCCACCATCCTCATGATCCGCTCCCTTCAAGTGCTGTGCGGGCTTTGTCACCGGAGCGGCGCATCAAATCCCAAGCCCGGCCTGCTGCCCGGCTGCCGTCACCATAGCGATCATGCATCAGGCGATATTCGGCCTCCGCCTGCTGGAGATCGTCCAGCGCCTCCCTCAGCCGCTTTATCTCCTCTTCAAGCGCGGCGATCTTGCCGAGCATGTGCTTTTCCTTAAGGTCGGCAAAGCAGGCTTGGGAATATTCCGGCGCATCGTCCTCATGGATCGCGGTGATGCCGTCCTCCGGACTGGCGTCGCCCTCTGGGTACCGGCCAGCACGATCCTTGATGCCGGTGTACCCCCGATTGCCAGGCCGATAGTACAGGCCGCGCTTAACCAACAGGAAGCGGTCCCCCTGCTCGACCGTCACGGGTGCTTTATCGGTCATGGGCGCGACTCCTTCCTCGGATCGGTCGAACGCTCTTTTCCATATGCTGGATGATCCATCGCCGGTTCACGGACGCCACGGCAATCAAGTCGGGCGTCGCATTCCCGGTTTCGGCACCGGCATACGCACGGATAGCTGCATGGTGTATCAGCGTGTCCTGTCCCGCACTTCGGGCATTTCTTGGGCGCTGGGTATAGGTCCGCCATGATCTCAGCCCTCCCCGGAGGGAGCAGAGGGGATCGGCATCCAGTGGGTAAAGTCGTGGTCACTGGCCCCGCCAAACCCCGGATAGACTGCCCAGCCCAGATCGTAGTCAGACACCGTTTTGCCCTCGTGGCGGATGGCGAACATGCGGCCCGCCTGATGCTCAAGGTGGCGGCCACGGTTCGGTGCGACTATCGCGAGAATGTACCTGCCGTCGCGGGGCGCGCTGTCCATGCTGCGCCACCACGCCTCAAACTCCTGCCTCAACGCCTGTAGTTCGGAGAGGGGGGTGCGGATGGCGGCGGATAGTTCGTCGAGAACCTGGACATAATGGCTGCACCGCGTCCGATCCTTGCGCGCGCCAGAACTGTCTCGCGCGCCAGCAAGGTAGCGCTTGCGCAGGCTGGCAATCACCCCGCCCGCGTCATTCTGGGGAGGGGAGGAACGGCGGTTCCAGGCGGCGATGGCTTGCAGTAATGGGTGGTCAGCCGACCAATCATGTGCGTCGGCCTGCAGGCCCCAATCGCCGTCTTCCATGGCCAGCCTGATACGGTTTGCCTCTTCCCGATCTTGCCATGTCGGGCACGCCTTCAGTTCATCGCTCTTCGCGGTATCGGTGGGGTGGGTCATGCCGAAAGCTCCTGAAAGACACGCAGGAAGGGGCCCTTCCAATCTGCATAGTTTCTTGGATTGCCAGACAGTCTTTTCATGTCTGCCTCCGCGTCCTTTGCAGAGAGAAAGAAGTTCTCAAGCGTGATGAGGCGCGCGTCATGACCACCTCGCCAAGACGCCGTGACCAGGTAAAGGGTTTTCCCGGTTGTTGGGCGTTCCGTGACCCGGTTGATATGCGCGAAGCCCATCACCGCCCCCGCTCGGTTGAGGTAGCAGAAGCGCCCACATGATCGCAAAAGAACGCGCCGAGCTTGCCGCACTGCTCGCACACGGCCCGCGTGTCCGGCTCGGTTGAGGTTGCAGGGGTGGAGAGGGCAGATTTGGCTAGTCGTATAGCCCAACCGGGATCGCACATGACATCGACAAATTCTGCATTGGCGATTGTTTCCAACACCTCCCTCAACTCCCCCTCCCGCGATACCGTCGCGCTCTCCCCCTCCGCATCATGCGGTAGAGGGGCGGCTTGACCGGCTGTGAACGCCAAACGCAACTCATCGACGCTGAACCGCATCGTCCCTGCATCCTGCTTGCCAACATACCGCCTCAGCCACGTTGCGAAGTCACGCTCCACCCCACTGCTGGCAGGCGCGCTCTCCCCCTCCGATGGGGAGGAAAGGGCTTTGGCAGCAGCCTCGATGCGCGCCCGGCTATCAACCAGCCAGCCGGGCATTCCGAAAAGCTCGGCGTCGTGGCCGTAATGGTTAAGCGCACAACCCTCGCTGTTCTGGAGCAGTAGAAACGCCTCTTTTCTTAGCGTATCTGCTGCCGCTCTCACCCCATCCAAAGCAGGCGCGGGAGGGGTGGCCAGTGCGCCCCCATCAGCCAAGCCCTTTTCGTAGCCCGCTTCTTCGGCAGCAATCAGTGCTTGGTTGTGGCGACAGCGCTGTTGATGAAACGCCTTCGCCGCGTCGGTGCTTTCGTCGTGCATCCGCTGGATTGCATCATCCGCCTGTTCCTCCGCATCACGAAGGGCTTTGAGCAAGCTGCCTTCCGCGCCCGCCTTAATGATGCACGCAGCCTCGCTCGTCTCATCCCTGCCGAAGTGCAGCCTCGCCAGATGCGCATCAGTGAAGGTTTCACCACAGTGAAAGCAGCGCCAAGCCACCGCCTCCCGCCCATTGCCCGCAGGCTCTACCGCCAACGGCCCGGAGAAATCACGGGCGCGCTGAGCGTCACCGGACCAAGAGACGGTCTCGCCCGCTTTTATGCGCTCCACATGGACCTGATACAGCCGCACAGCCTGACGCAGTGTCGCACTGACAGACAGTTCCTGCTGAATGCCTAGTTGCTCCACCACGGCCCATTCTTCGGGCGTGAGCAAGTCGCGCTGCTCACGATAGGCATCGCGGAAATCCTGCCTGCCCTTGACCGCCGCCTCATAGACGGACCCTGGGACCGTGTAGCCCGCAGGCTCTACCGATGGGAAAAGGGCGGCGAGTGCAGCATCGGCCAGTTCCGTCGCGACTGCCCTTGGCATGGCTCCAGAGAACATGCCGCCGATCTTTGTTTCCATCGCCGCGATAATCCTCTCCCGCACCTCCTGACCTGCGGGCGAAGTTGAGAGGGCTGCGTCGATTATCTCGTCTGGCCCTATAAGGTTTCGCGCATACTGGAGCGCCGCTATTATGTCGGGGGTCATGCTGATTTCCTCACGAAGCCGTCGCGGGTCTGCTCCCATTCGCCGGGCTTCTTCTCGGTGGGCTGAAACGGTGGCCAGTCACGGTCACGGCGCCGCGTGTAGAACGGGCCTTTCTGGGATTCGGTCATGCTGTAACTCCAGCAATATGAAGCACCGCGTAGATGCTCAGGGCGAACATGATCAGAAGCGCCAGGCAACCAAGGCCATTTGCCTCCACGTTGTGCTTCATCGAATTATCAGCCGCGCTTATTGGGCGAGTCCGGCTGTCTCCTTGAGAAATCTGTCCTCCCAGCGCACTTCGCCGGGCCGTGGGAATGGGTTAGTAAGCGTCCGGAAGGTAGGCCGTTGTGATCGTCACGCGCCAATCGCCGTCGATCACCCCTGTGACCGCTATGCCGCTGCTATCGCCTGGATTGTCCACAAAGAGCGCTTCGGTCCCGTCATATCTGTAAGTGCCGCCCTTCCAGCCTTCGTAGGACTGGCTCATGCCGCGCTTTAGTTCTGCAATCAGGTCGGAAACCGTTGTCTCGGTGCCATGGTCGTTGCCGGAATATCCTCCGAGCGCGAAACCGAGCGCTGGGCGATCGTAATAACCACGGTAGGAATCAATATCTGTTGGTCGAGCATAGCCGCCAAAATCCAGATAAACTGATGCTTCCGGTCTCGCCCGCTCCAGCAAGCTGAGCAGTTCCATCATCCCGATTGCCTCGCTCACGCCCGTATCTCCGCCTTCTGGTCACGGAACTGCTTCAAATTCGCCTTGCTGCGCCGATACTTCGCGGCGTCGTCAGCGTTGGCTGCGGCCTCGATCCGCGCCGCGTCCCGCTCGCTTTTGTACTTGGCGGCCAGCGCATCGAGCGCCCGAACGCCCTGCTCCAAATCCACATTCGCCTTAGCCATCAGGGCCAGGGCGGCTTCGTGCTTCTTCTTGCTGATGAACATGGGTTTCTCCCCTCAGGCTGCGGTGGGTTCAGTGGACCGCTGAATGCGGTAGAAATTGCGATGCCAGTCGCACCCCAGCGCACCCAACTCATCCAGGAAGCCTTCGCGCTCATCATCGCCGTACAGCACGGGGCTGGCAGTCGACGGCTCGATAAGCTCATTGAGGAGCCAGAACAGTTCCTTGGTGCTGGCGGTCTTGACCCATTCCTGGACGGGCACGTGATAAGGGACCAGCGTCTTGAGAAGCGGCTGATGTTGCATGGTCATGCCTTTCTGCGGCGCACGGCTTCAAAGGCCTGCTGCCTGATGCGGGTGAGGCGTTTGCGCTCTTGGAACTCAGCGATGTGCTGGAAAGCAGCGCCATCGAAATAGGAAAGCTCGGAGTAGCTCATTGCCCTGCCTCCAGCTTGGCGAGGGTGTCAGCGCACTTCTGGGCGATGGCGGGCAGGTCATCCCAACCACCTTCATTCAAGAAGTCAGTGCTTTCCTCGCTGACTGGCAAAGCGCTATCCATCCAAGCGCAAGCGTCTCGCAGCACGCTCACCAGTTCCGCCTTTTCGGCTTCAAGCTTGGTGATGGCGTCGGCGGCGCCCTTGGCCTGAACAATAACCTTGGCATCGGCGGGCAGAACTCCCGCGCATATCAGGGTTCGTTTCTCACCACACAGGGCGACGACTTGGCTTTCCTTTGCGGACCACTTCTCAGCGACCCATTCGCCTGGGGTTGGCAAATCCATCACAACCCTCCCGCCACAATCCAAAGCGGCAGAGCCACCAGAACGAGAGCAATCGTCACGGCTTCAAGGCGGGTCAGCGTTACGCTATCGCGGCCATTGCGAAGGGCGTCGGTGAAGCGGGTCATGCGGCACCGCCTTCCAACTCAGCGAGTTCCTTGCGCAACTGCTTGGCGCGCTCTTCCTTGGCGATGGTCTCGTTGTAGGCCTCACGGTTGCAAGCGCTGATGTAAGCTTCAATCTTGTCGGCGAACGTATCGCCACGGGTCAGACTGTGCTGCTTGCCAGCAGGCGTCCAGAACGTCAGATCGTGCGAAGGTGCACGCTCGCACGAATAGTGCGAGAAGTAGATATGGGCGGACGAACGGTGCGCCGTGCGCTTGTTGATGATTGCCATCGCTTCGTTGAGCGTCTTGCGCTCGGCTTCGGTGAGGTGCTTAGAAGTCATCATACCTGCTCCTGTGATGCTGAATCTCATCCGCGCCCTGCCTCCGATAAGAGGCAGGACAGGGGGAGATTCAGAAATTCCAAGGGGTTGCGCCCATGCTGTTCGCGACAGCGCGGGCTTCTCGCTTATTGATGACAGGAACCGTCTCGACGTGTTCGCGCCGACCATTGCCAATGCGCACGATGTCCAGCACCGGAGCTTTATTCTTCGTGCCAGCGTAGAATTCAGCGGCCAAGGCCATTCTCGTCCTCCTTCAGGCGGGGTGGGCAGCGAGGCAGTCGGCGCTCGCTTGTTTCCAACAATGGGCGGTAAATGCGTCGTGATCGGCCACGCTGCCATTGATGAGAGTGCCTTTTGGCGCGGTTGCCAGGCAGCGTCGTATCCAGATCATGAACTCGATATTGCGGAGCAGCCCAAAGCGAGCGCGGACTTCGGCTAAGCTGGAGCCGCTGACCGGCAGGCCAAGAGACGCAAGCCAAGCTGCGTAGCGCGGCTGAAACTCCATCATGCCGACGCCTTGGCGCGAAGACTGTCGTAAAGGTCGCCAATCATCGCATCGACCTTGGCCGTGCCGCAGACCGCCTTCAGCGCATCCACAACGGACATGCCTTCAGCAACCTTGGCTAGAACCAATGCGCTGATCTTCTGATTGACTTCCATTCTCTTCCTCCTTCGGCTGGGTTATGCTGCGGTTGCTTTGGCGATGGCGGCGCGTGCGGCGTTCACTTTGGCGCTAACAGCATCCCACTCAGGGTTGCCGCTGGCGTTGCTTTCCGTCCTGGCGAGAATGTCGCCCAGGCCAACCAATGCCTTGAACATGTCTGGCGCAGCCGAGATCAGAAACGCATTGGCCCGCTTTTCATGGGCTGGCGCGTAGCAAAACTGATCCGTGCAAATTGCGTGGAACTCACCGTCAATCTGAGTGCAGACTTCGTTGTCGGCATTGATCGACCATGGCCCTGGCGTAAAATCGCTCACGACACCACCGCCGAGATCATCGCACCCGACTTCGGGTGGCGGCCGAACAGGTGGGCCATGCCGTCTTCGTGAATGGCGCGCTCAACCTGCATCTGCTGGGCAAAGCTGGAAGAGCGGTGGATGGCCGACAGGCTGCGGGCATAAATACCGGCCTCGCCCATGCGCAGTGCGAGGCGGGCTTTCGCCACATCTCGAGCGTTCGCCTTGTTCAGCTTGGCGGCGGGCATCTGGGTTGTGGTAACGGTCTGCATCTCTTCCTCCTTCGGCTTGGCCGGTAGGAGGGGTTGTAGCATATACAACGTAGCGCGCAAGAGGGTTTGTTGTATTTTTTACAACTCCATTGTCGTAAGGACAAATTCCCCTCGAATCACACCCACAAAAAAGCCCCGCCGAAGCGAGGCTGTGAGGTTGTGCGCTGGGAGCGGTCAGATCACTTGGGGATCGTCACCACGATAGGTTGTGCTGGGGCTGGTGGCGTCGGCTCAGGCTGTATCCATGCCAAGCCGCCGATGATGCCGCCGATGATGATAGCCACCATGCCGATGCCGATGGCGGTCCATTGCAGTTTCCAGGACCACAGATCGCTCTTGGTCGGCATTGCGCTGAGCTTATCAGATATGCCGCCGAGAAGCGCCTTGATCTCCCGCGTATCCTCGCGAACATGCTCCATATGAGCTTCCAAGGCTGATACACGTCCATCCATGCCATCAGAGATGCCACCTCCACCCCCGCCTTTCAAGGCGATTTCCTCAAGGCGGTGTTCCATCCGCTGCAATAAGGCGCTGGCGTTGATCGGTACTGGATCAACCATTTTCATCTCCCCCTTCGACGCCTACCAGCTTCCCGATCTTAAATTGCAGATTACGATGTAACTCGAAGAACTGCTGGCCGAACTCCCCCATTTTGTCATCTTCTGAGATAGGAGCCTCGCCAAAAAGGGCCTTATTTAGAATGATAAGGCCGGCGTTGAGTTGGCTTAGAATGTCAACCACCTCTCGCCACTCACGCTCAGTGATCATCCGGAACTGGTCAGATGGTTCGGTCATTTTATTTTCCTTCGAACCCACAAAACACCGTCACCGCCGGCGCGCCACCGCCAAAGATGTTCGCCGCTCCCAGCTTGGCGGGCACGGGATAGTGATCCACCCGCTCGACGGTCAGGATCAACACATCATCGCCCTGCGAAATGTGCAGCCGGTCGCCCCGGTGCGGGATCGCGGCGAACTGATACAGGCCCGGAGCCGTGTCACCGTCGATGTAGATGTTGGCGAGGATGGTCACTTTTTAGCGAAAGGATCGTCTGTTTCTGGTGCGGCGGCGAATGGGTCTTGCGTATTAAACTCGCGCTTTTGGCATTGAACCGTCGCTTGAACAGCTTGCCCTGTCCCATCGAGTGAAACGGTGGCGATACGTTTAGTTTCCCAATAAATAGTCATCCTCGTTTTGGCGACGAACTCCTTGAAAAATTCAGTGTCAGAGAATGTTTGGAATAGGTAGTGATCCCCGCCAGATGAGAATTGAAAACCATGGGCGGTACCGTCCCAAGGTAGTTCACTGTCAAATTGCCAGCGAATCGAATAGCTTTTCCCAACCTCCAAAGAACGCCATTTTGGGTTGCCGACGACGATATAAAAATTGTTGTCTTTGGGGTTAATGCCTACACGTACCACCGTGCCCTCGTCAAAGGCACGCACAGCAAAGCACCCGCCGGATAACGTGTCATCAATGGCGATTGCCCAGCCTCCAGCGTCTTCTTGGTAGGTGCGCACTTCAGATTTTGGCCTTGGATTAAATACAGGCGGGGGCGTCCGCACAATGGCTGGAGCCTGCGCGGCGGCGAGCAACGCCAAAAAAGATGCGATCATGATACCCCCCGTCGCGAGATTAACCGTCCGTGCCAGTGCGAGATGTCCGAACCAGCGTTTTGGCGACCTCGGCTATTTGCCGCCGCTCGCCCGGCTTGGCCTGGTCCCAAATGGACCAAATGCCATCTGGATCGGTAGGATCGCGCATCAATAAGCTGGCCGGGTCAGTGCCCAGCGCATCAGCCAGCCTTTCAAGCATTTCCTGATTGTACGGAAGAAGCCCGCGTTCAACCTTGCTCAGGTTGCCTTTGTCCATCGGAACCCTTGAAGCGAGCGCGTCCAGCGAGAAGCCTTTCTTCTCACGCCATTGACGAATGAACGTCAGGCGAAAGCGGGGTTGCCCCTTCGGAAGTGCGCCACGAGCCATATCCCATTGTCGCTGTGCAGCAGACAACGGGAAAGCCGTGACTGTACAACATGCGCTTGACCTTGCCTGTTGTATCACATACAACTCCACCTATGCCACCGAATGAGAAACTGAAAGCCTGGATTGCACGGGAGAAAATCTCGAACGCAGAGGCGGCACGCCGCGCCGGATACGACCGGAGCAATTTCCATCGGATCATTGAAGGGCGCGCAAAACCGTCTCTGGAACTGGCTCATCAAATTGATGCGATGACAAGGGGCGCTGTGCCGATGGCTGAATGGGTCGGATTTGAACCCCAGCAAGCGGAACGGGCAGCATGAGCGCCCAGGGCATCAACGCTGCCATGCGAGCGATCATGGCGAAGGTCAGGGCTGACTTCCCTTTCCTGCTCGCCGGGATGCTTCCCGTATCCGGGCAAGCTCAGGGTCCAGCTTCGACTGGATCGCGGCAAGCGCCTGCTGGGCAAACGGATTGTCCGGCATCTCCTCGAAAGGAGCCGTGACGCCATGAGCGATAGCGTCAATATCGGCCGGGGTGATGAGGCCGCTTTCCGCCAGTCGGTTAGCAAGGTGGATGCCCACAGATATGCCTGCGAGGCCCGTGGCCACAGCACCAGTGTAAAGCGCCTCCAGAAGTTTCTGCGTTTGCTGGTCCATCGCGAATCCCCTTTCGCCTCCTGCATACCACATGGAGCCGCAGCATGACCTCCACACATCAGATTGGGAGGGGCTGAATGGCGCATCAGTGGAAAGCTGGGGATTTGGCGCGTTGCATCAACGACTGCGAGGATGATGGCACGCCCTTGGGCATCGTCAGGGGCCGCATCTACCGCGTAATCAATGTTTTCAATGGATGGGATGAAAACGGGCTTCCCTCTTTTGCCCTGAATGTCGGCGTCATCGGGACAAACGGTTGCGATGGCTTTTCGGCTGACTGCTTTCGCCCCGTCCTCCCCGCTGAACCCTGCTTCGTGGAAGCCATGCGCTCCCTCAAGCCGCGAGTGGAGGCGTAGCAGCAGATGTCTCGCAACCTCCCCAATAGCAACGAGACCAGCACGCGGCGGGTCGCTGACCACGCGCTGGTCCCCTGCGCAATCGAGGGCCGGGGGTATCGCGCCCTCTTCATCGCACAGTTCATCGATTTCCGTGAGGCCAACGGGTCGCACACGGAAGGTGCCGGGGGCTGTCCCCCTATTCCGGCTCTCGGCACCCACGTTTCCACCCTTCATCATGGATGCCGCAATGCAGCAGAATGACCCAAGCGTCGTTGCGAAAGCGCAGCGATTGAACAAACCGCAGGTTCATGCCCATCTCATGGAAGGCTGGACCCGCGCGATCACGAAACTCGGCAAGGGCAAGTTCGCGGACGCACTGGAAATCAGCACCGTCGCGCTCGACAAGCAGCTTACCGGGTCAATGCCGGGCTTCGACATCATCGACAAGGCCATGGACGCCTGCCCTACCGTGCTGGACGAATATATCCGCGCCAAGGGCAAGCGCATCGTGGACGAGAACGCTGTCTGCGATACGGACGACGCCTCGCTGCTGATCGCCCGCCTGCTGGTGAAGCTGCAAGAGGCAGAGCATCCCGACAGCCCCGGTGGCCGCAATATCGTCCATTCCGAATTGCTCGGCATGGAAAGCCTGATCCGCCAGCTTAACGGCGCGACCTCCAACTGGCTGCACCAGATCGAACAGATCCGGCGGCCTAGGAGCGTGGCATGACGCCGGCGCCCCACTGCACTCAATGCAACAAGGTGTTGAGCGCCCCCGGCAAGACGGGCCTCTGCCGCCATTGTTGGTCGGTCAAGTCCATGGAGATGTACCGCCAGAACCCCCAGCCGCCTCTGCCTGCCGGCGTTGCCAAGCAGCGCAGGCATGAGCGCAACCGGCGCAAATATCTGCCGCTCCAACTGGAGGCCGCTCGCCGCAAGGTTGTGATGCTGGAGAGGGAAGCAGCGCGCCTTGGCGTGGAGATTGGCGCATGACCTACATTTTCCACGTCGATCCGCGCTGCGTTGCCGATGAGGGGGATGAGCTGGCTATCCAGTCCCGCTTCCGCAGCCGCATCGCGATGATGGCTCCCAAGTGCCGTGTCGTCGCCATTCCGAATGGTGGCCGGCGCACGGCATGGGAAAGCATGAAGGTGCGCCGCGAAGGTCTAGCCAAGGGCTATCCGGACGTCAATGTCATGTGGCCCGATGGCATGTGCATCATCGAGTTCAAGGACGCCAACGGCAAGCTGTCCGATGAGCAATGCGACTGGCTGAACTGGCTGGCCAACGGTGGTTTCAAGGTCGGGGTATTCCGCTCCGCCGCCACGGCGATTGAGTTCGTGCGCCAGTGCGGTGCGCCTTTTGCAATGGAGAAGGCCGCATGATCGATTCTTTCCTGCAAGCCTGTCTGGACGATCCGATCCGCAGCGCGGAGCGAGCGAACAAGCTTTATCTTCCGGCCGGGAAAACTGTTGTCGTTGAAGATGAAACAGTGAAGGCCGCACGGCTTGCCAAGAGCCGCATGAAGGCGGCGCAGACCAAGAAGTTGCGAAACGACAAGCGGGCACAGTTGCTCGATTACTACGCTGGCACTTCCGTGTCCCCGGAAGATGTAGCCAAGCACACAGGCCTGAAGATGGAAGATGTCTTGAACGGTCTGCGTGAGCGAGGCCGGGCTATATGAACGCCTTTTCCGCCTACGCAGACGAAAAGGTCTACACGCCGCCGCGTCCGCGCCGCAAGGATAAGCAACCGTCTGCGCTCGACCTGAAAATGGAAGAGAAGCGGCGATTGACCAAGGCCTATCGCCGCTGGGTCCGCGACTGTAACAGGCAAGCGATTGCCATGGAGCCGCGCCTTGTCGGCTTCATGCGCTACCTGCGCACGGTTCAGCCCGGCCAGGGTGACGAACTTGTCGAAGCCGTTGCCGAAAGTTGGCTGCCCGCCTCTGCGCAGCCAGTGCGCATCTTCGCGCTGCGGATGATTTCGGCACGCTGCGACCGGCTCAATCGCCAGCTTGGCCTTGAAGCGCTGGATGATCCCATCCCGCCTGAAACGAGTGTCTATTTCCGCGCTCGCGACCTTCTGCATGCAGGAGGCAGAGCGTGACGCGGGTCAATGATAACGCCTTTCTGGCTTATGGCGATCGGCTGGACCGCAAGGAAAAGCTGACCGGCCCCATCTACACGCGGGCGCATGCCAAGGTCCGTTACGATGAGATCAGGCAGGCCATGCATGGCTGCGAAACGCTGACCGGCTTGCAGGCTTACCTCGCCTCCATCGAGCCGGAAATCCGCCAGTTTGAACAGGAGCTTGATTATTTCTGGCACGGGGACGGCGCCGACTTCGCCGGTCTCTCCGATGAAATGATCACCGCTCTCGAAAAGTTTCGGGGACCGATCCCCGGAAGCCGGGCCGCTGTGGCCCATCAGGAAGAAGGAACAGGACTATGAATGCGATTACGGAAGTAAATCAGGGCGGCGCCCTTGCCGTCCAGGGCGGCTATGATCCCTATGCCGCCTATGGGCAGGAAGCCGCGTCGGGTTCGGGCGATTTTCTGAAATTCTCCAAGGGGGAATATCTCAAGGGCCAGAACGACGATGAAGTAGCCATCGGCACGCGCCTTGCCGCCAACATGGCCGAACTGTCGATCGGCTGGATTCGCTGGGAGGACGGCAAGCCGGCTGAGCGCCGCATGGGCTTGCTGGCGCAGGGTCACAAGCCCGAAGCCCGCGACAGCCTTGGCTATACCGACCAGAGCCAGTGGGAAGAAGACGAAAACGGGAAGCCCAAGGACCCGTGGAACTTCACCAACGAACTGCCGCTCGCGAACCCGGAGACGGGTGAGCAGATGACGTTTTCGGCGTCGTCCAAGGGTGGCATCGGTGCGATCGGCAATCTCTGCAAGGCTTATGGCCGAGAATATCGTGCCCGCGAAGGGCAGGTGCCGATCATCGAGCTTCAGCGCGACAGCTATAAGCACAAGGTCTACGGCAAGACCTATGTGCCGCTGATCCCGATCGTCGCCTGGGTCGATAACGGCACCATCCCCCAACCCGCCAAGGATGAAGAGGAAGAGCCGGCAGCAAAGACTGCCACCGGCTCCAAGACCCGCTTCTGACGAGACTACAGCCTGGGAGGGCGCGGCAACGCTCTCCCAGGTGCCCACACTGACGAAAGTTCGCCCGTGCAAGACAAGTTCTACACCGAGACAGTCGCTTTCATCACCCGCTTTTTCGGTGTGCACGATCACGCGGTCGAACTGCGCGCATGCCCGAACGTCAAGGGTAATCCCGGCGCCGAATCTCTCATCACCCGAGATTCCGATGCGCTGCGTGATTTCTGCCGCCGCAAGGATGTCGACGGGATCGGCGTCTATTTTGGCGCCTGCACGCGCCGTCGCGATGCCGATAACGGCAGTGCCGCCAATGCCATGACGGCTCCCGCCCTCTGGGTGGACATCGATTGCGTCAAGCAGGGCCTTGGCGGTCAACAGGTCATAGACGCGCTGGAGTTCCTGCCGCACCGCCCTACCCTGATCATCAACAGCGGTGGCGGCCTTCATGCCTATTGGATGCTCGAGGAAGCTGTTGACCTTGCCGCTGACCGTGAGCGCGTGACTGCCGCGCTCCGGGCGCTGGCGCATATTCTGGCCGGTGATATGGCCTGTGCCGAAGTGGCGCGCATCATGCGCCTTCCCGGCACCATGAACAGCAAGGACGCCACCAAGGCGATCTATGATGGCCAGTCCGCGCTGTGTGAGATCGTTTCCGACAATGGATCGGTTCACGACTTCGATACGCTGTGCGAGTGGCTGGAGGACCAGCGGGCGGTTCTGCATGGGAAGGTGGAAGCCGCGAGACCTGTTCGCGAAAATGATCCGTTCGTCGCCTATGCCCGTGCAGCCGGATATGAGCCTGCGATCGACGTAGAGGCGGAACTGGCGTCGATGGCGGAAGGCAATATCCACCGCACGCAGCTCCGCGTTTCCATGTCGATGATCGCTCGCGGCTATGAAGATGACGAGATCGTCGCGACCATCCTGACCGCGACAGAACGCGCCGCGCCCCGTGACCAGAGATGGAACTGGAAGGCCGAAGAGAAGGCGATCCGCAAGATGATCGTCAGCGGCAAGCAGAAAGCTCAGGAACGCGAAGAGCGTATGCCCGTGCGCTCCATGCCCAGGTTCATCGGTAATGCCGCTCTGAAGCTTGTTCCTGACGTTGACGAAGAAGCCGATGAGCAGCCGGAAAAAACGAAAGCGCCACGTGAAAGCAAATCAAACACCGTCGCTGTCGGCCGTGCCGCTATCGGGGTCTGGAAAGATCGGCATGGGCCGGTCATGCACACCAACGGATCAACCTTCGCTTACGATGAAGGCATCTGGGTTGAGTGGGATGAACGCCTCGCCCAGCGATTGCGCGCCATTATTCAAGAAGCCTGCGCGTCCCTTGGTATAGAGCCGAAGACATCGTTGCTGAACGCCGCCAAGGCGTTCTTCATGGATCGGCCTGAATGGATCAGGCACAATGTCGAGTTCGATCAACACGGCCTACTCATTGCCAACGATGCTTGCATCAATCTTCAGACCATGCAGGTCATCGTTCATTCGCCAGAACATTATGCCACGCGCAAAATCGCTGCATCCCTAAACGGGGATCGCAATTGTCCGGCACTGCGCGCCTTTATGGCGGAAGCATTTTCCGATCGCGAAGAGGCGGCGGCCATCATATCGACCATTCAGGAGTGGGTGGGGTCGGCAATCGTTCCTCTGGAGTTGAAGACCCGCGACATGCTCAAAGGGCTCCTTGTCCACGGCGCTTCCCGGTGCGGCAAGACCCAGGTCTCCGAACTGGTGCGCTGGCTACTCGGTCATGATCATATTTGCGGATCGCGCATGTCGGACCTGTCTGACCGCTTCGGTCGCGAACCCCTGATCGGCAAGCGTGGCTGGATCGCGGACGATGCTATCGGTGAAGCTGAAACCCTCGACGCCGAAACCTACAAGGTCGTCATCACAGGCGAACGCACGTCCGCGATGCGCAAGGGCGGCAAGAACTGGGAAGGTCGCTTCGGCATTCCCGTCATGCTGACCGCGAACAATATGCCCAGGGTCAAGGATCAGTCGGAGGCAACCTATAACCGCTCCCTGATCGTCTCCATGACCAAGATCAGGCCAGAAGGCGCACCAGAGCCAGCAGGTTATACCAGCATATCGGAGAAGATCGGCAAGGAGGAGCTTACTGGTCTCCTGTGGTGGGCCATAGAAGGATGGCAGCGCCTGGCTTCACGCGGTCATTTTGCTGAGCCGGAATGCATGAGAGCGGCCGGCGCCGCCTTCCGCGACGAAAATAATCCTGTCGGGGCATGGCTGCGCCAATGCATCGAACTCGACAGTCAGAACAAGGTCGCCCGCCTCGATCTGGTGGCCAGTTTTAATGGCTGGCGCCAGATGGAACATGACGATGCAAAGCCATGGGGCAGCAATACGATAACGCGGCGCATCCGCTCGCAAATGCCGCAGCTTCAAACGGTCAAACTGAACGGGGAGACGTGCTTCTGCGGCCTGCGCGTCAATGAGGATGGCCTATTCGCCTGGCAGCGAACCAAAGACACATCAGGCTTCGAACGCAAGCTGACCTTCTCTGAGGGACGGGACGATGTGAACCGCTTTTACGCAGGCAAACAGGATACCGGGAAGACCATTTTCTAGGGGGATTTTTCGAGGTGAAATTAGGGTGAGTTTTCGAATTCGCGAGTGCTTTTTGGGTGAGTTTTTGACGTGGGCTGTTTTTGGGAAGGTGATTTTAAAATGCACCTGATTTTCAAAAGTCACCTGAAAAGTCACCCGTCTGAAACCCGCAGAAAACCGTCCTTTTTACCCCCTAAGTGATCTTAAGTGATCTTTTTATAAGGAAATTGAAAATATGGAAAAAGAAGAGATAGAAAAGGTTCCTATATATGAAGGGTTAGGAACGTCGATCAAAAGCACCCAAAATCTGGGTCGCTGGTGTGGTCGGTGTGGCGGCCTGTGGTCGAGGCATTTGGGTCCATGCTCCGGTCATCCTTGGGACCGGGTGCCGCCCGATTTTGTCTGGTCTGAGCAGGACGGACGCTGGAAGCGCGAGTACGCATACGCGCTCAGTGAGCATCATCCGCTATGGCCTAGCTTCAATTCCGGGCCGTGGCGCGATTTCACTCCCGCTCGCCGGGTGGCTGAGATCGCTCGCATCCGCGAGGTCCAGCCATGAGAGCGTCGGCGGTCGCACAAGCCCTCTCGCTGGTGTCGCCGGCAGAGCAGGCTTTCAAATCCCGTTGGCGCTTCTCGACGCTGGAGCGGATCGATGCCGATCTTGCCCAGGCCGTGAATGAGCAGCAGGCGCTTTACGACAGCGCGTTGCTCAAGGGCAGTGACGCGGACGTTCGTATCCAGTCGGAAGCGATGGTGCGTGGCTGGCGTGCTGCATGTCAGCGGATGGAAAATCCCTTGCAGCCGGACGATGCCTATTTCGTCGGCTTCGATGTCGTCACCGGTACGAAGGTCTGCATTGCCGATCACAAGGGCTGTCAGGCCCGCGCACAGCAGGTTGAGGGGCAGCAGGTGATATTCGTCACCCCTGATGAGGTTGCGCGCCTCATGGGCGGCGTGAGCGCCATTACGAAGATCAAGGGCGCTTTCCCCGATGCCGAGATTATGAACCTGGATGAGGAGTGGAACCATGAAGCCTGATCCGATCGTGAGGGCGCGTGAGATCGTCGCTGCCCGATTCAACCAGCCCTACCATGTCAACGCGATCATGCGCGGCGAATGGGACAATGGCGCGCTGATCCGCGAGGCATTGGCCAGTGTGCAGCCCAATACTGGCACCGCAATGTTCGACGCCGCTGAAGGAGATGAGTGATGGATACGTTGGTCGCGTTAGGACTGGCGCTGTTGGTCTATCCCGCAGCCGTGCTGATGGTTGCCATCACTGGCCCGCATTCCCGGCATGAAATTCAGTTCGACCGCAAGCACAAGGAGGCGGGGGAGTGATAGAGCTTAAATTCGTGAACAGCGATGCCCGCCCCAAGGTGACCGCGATCCGCTGCGACACTGCCAGCATCGCGCCAATCATGGCTTGGTATGGCTCCTACTTCGCAGGCGATCGATACGCCGTTTTCGCTGACGATCAGAAGCTCGAAAAGGATCGCAACGGCGAGTGGGTTCACGCCCCCGCCCGCCCATCCACAGAGGGGAGGTAGGGGGATGAGGGGTAGGCCGCCTGTCACACGCGCCCGCGTCCTGAACTACTGGCAGAAGCATGGGCCTTGCAGCATCATGCAGATCGTGCGGGCCACAGGGTCGGATCGCAGGCATGTGCAAAGGATAATGCGGGCGGCGGAAAAATCCGGTGCTTTGAATTTTGCCGCACTCCCAAGCTGATTCCATGATGATATTTGGATTGCCCTATGAGTGCAGGGCGTCCGACCAAGTTCAAACCTGCTTACTGTCAGGAAGTCATCGCCGTCATGGGCGAGGGGCTTTCTTTGACCGCGTTCGCTGGGGACATCGGGGTCTCTCGCGCAACCATCAATAATTGGATGGATGAGCATCCCGAATTTTTGGAAGCGGTAAAGATCGGACAGGGAAAGCGCACGGCTTTTCTTGAGCGCGGCCTGCTCTCCGAGGAGGTTGGCCCTCGCGTTACTGCCCGCATTTTCGCGTTGAAGAACGCGGCCCCCGAAGAGTGGAAGGACAAGCGCGAGGTAGAGCATAGCGGTGGCTTGGAAGTCTCCTCCAAGGAGCAACGGGATGCGGCTGTAGCTGCTGCGATGCGCGCCGATGGCAAGTAAGGCGCTCACAGCCGAGGACTTCGCGTTCTCCCGCCTGCTGTCCTATGTGGCCTACCAGTGGCCGCACTATCAGGACGCGCCGCACCATCGTCTGATCTGCCGCAAGCTAGAAGCGGTGGAACGCGGCGAGATCAAGCGCCTGATGATCTTCGTGCCGCCGCGCCATGGCAAGAGCCTGTTGGCGTCAACCTATTTCCCGGCGTGGTTCCTCGGTCGCAATCCGGACAAGTATGTCATCACTGCCACCTATGGGCAGGACTTGGCCGACGACTTCGGGCGGCAGGTCAAGAACCAGATCGCTGACCCGTGCTTTCAGGAGATATTCCCCGGTGTTGGACTGGCCGACGACAGCCGCGCCTCTCGCCGCTTCTCCGTTGATGGATCGCAGGGCGGCATAGAGCAGTCCACCAATCGGCAGGGCGCCTATTACGCGGTAGGCGTCGGCGGCCCCCTGACCGGTCGCGGTGCGCATCTCCTGATCATCGATGACCCGGTGCGCAACCGCCAGGACGCGGATTCGGAGACCGTCAGGGCCAATATCAAGTCTTGGTACACTTCGACCGCCTACACCCGCCTGATGCCCGGTGGCGCGGTCGTTGTCATTCAGACGCGCTGGCATGAGGATGACCTGTCCGGATGGCTCCTTGCCGAGCATCAGCATGAAGGCTGGGACATCATCAACCTGCCTGCGCTGGCAGAAGGCGACGATGCCTTGGGCCGTGAGCCCGGTGCCGCGCTGTGGCCTGAGCAGTATGACGAAGAGGCGCTTCACAAGATCAGCATGGCAGTCGGACCGCGTGACTGGTCCGCGCTCTACCAACAGCGCCCCGCCCCTGACAGTGGCGACTATTTCAAGCGCGAATGGGTCGTCCCGGTCGATGTGATCCCCGACCGCGCCAACATGATGATCTATGGCGGCTCGGACTATGCCGTCACGGCCGATGGCGGCGACTATACCGTCCATGCGGTGATCGGCGTTGCCCATGACGGGCGCATGTATTTGCTTGATCTGTGGCGGGCTCAGGCATCCTCCGATGTTTGGGTTGATGCCTTCTGCTCGCTGGTGCGCAAATGGAAGCCGGTGGGCTGGGCAGAGGAAACCGGACAGATCAAATCGGGTGTGGGCCCTTTCTTGGTCAAGCGCATGCTGGAAACCGAAAGCTATGTGGCTCGCGAGCAATTCCCGACGCGCGGCGACAAGGCGGTTCGGGCTCAGTCGATCCGTGGGCGCATGGCGATGCAGGGCCTGCATGTTCCCAAAGGCGCGACGTGGATCTCGGATTTCATTTCCGAACTCATGTCTTTCCCTGTCGGCGTCCATGACGATCAGGTCGATGCGATAGGCCTTGTGGGCCAGCTTATGGACCGCATCAGCGCCGGCACGGCCCCCAAGCAACCTGAGAAGAAACCGGCAACGGGAACGATCGTCGCCCCGCCCCTGCCGATGCGGAGGCGCGTTTGACCGAGGACGAACAGCAGGAAGCTTTCGCCGGCACTGAGCCGAAATCATCGGCTGCGGTGCTGTCTGCGTTGAAGAAGGCTGAGAAAGAATTTCTCGACTGGAACGCTACCTGTTCCACGATTGACGACATCTACAACCGCTCGGGTAACACGGGCGGCCTGCTGCATATCCTTGAGCATCATGGCTGGCAGGATTCGGCGCTGGATTTGTTCTGGTCCTCCTACGAGATCATGAAGCCCGCTGTTTATG
The DNA here is from genome assembly GCF_000445085.1 of Sphingobium sp. HDIP04. Classification (NCBI taxonomy): domain Bacteria; kingdom Pseudomonadati; phylum Pseudomonadota; class Alphaproteobacteria; order Sphingomonadales; family Sphingobiaceae; genus Sphingobium; species Sphingobium sp. HDIP04. Next base: position 45,660 of record NZ_ATDO01000085.1, read on the forward strand.
CGCGCCCTCCGGTTCCTGCCGTTTCCCCGCTGTTCAAGGACAATCGACCGCTCAACAACACCGTGGCCGATGTGCTTGAGCGGTCCGCCACCTCCACCTTCGCGCTAATCGACATTGACGATGTAATGATTGAGGTCCGCGACGACCTCATATTCACCAGTCGCGGGGTCATCTGGTGCAGCTATGAGAGCGACGGCAAGGGAGGCGGCCAGCGTGCCTGCGTCGAACATCTCGACCGCACCGATTTCCTCCATGAGCCCGCTCGCAAATGGGCCGAAGTCGGCTGGGTTGCGCGCCGCGCCTGGATGACGCGGGCCGACATGCGCAAGCGGTTCAAGCGGACCAGTGGGGACGCATACAAGGATGCGAAATTCACGACCAAGCGTGACGACGAATATGGCGAGGACCAGCAGAGCCAGACCAAGAAGGCAGGCGTCTGGGAAGTCTGGCACAAGGCCGACAACAAGGTTTATTGGGCCACCGATGGGGTTGAAGTTCTGCTCGACAGCGGAGAGCCCCATCTGAAGCTGTCGGGCTTCTTCCCCTGCCCTCGCCCCGCCTACGGCACGCTCAACCGCCGCAGCCTCGTTCCCTCGCCGGACTGGATCAGGTACGCGATCCACTTCCGTAAGATCAGCGACCTGACACGCCGCATCTACCTGCTGCTTGATGAAGTGCGGATGAAGGGCCTTATCCCTGCTGGCGGGGATATTGGCGATGCAGTCGAGACGCTGATGCGCTCCGACGATGACAGGCTGCTTATCCCTGTCCCCGGCGCCGCCATGATCGCTGGCGGTTCTGCTGGCTTTGTCGCGTGGCTGCCCCTCAATGAGATCGCGCAGGCCATCCAGGGGCTGATTGAGGCGCGGGCCCAGCTAATCGAGGACTTCTACCAGCTTTCCGGCATTTCCGACATCATGCGCGGCGCCACCGAAGAGCAGGAAACGCTGGGGGCGCAGCGGCTCAAGTCGCAATATGGCTCTGTGCGCGTGCGGGGCAAGATCGATGAGCTTCAGCGCATCGCGGCCGATACGGTCAAGATCATTGCCGAGATCATCGCGGATAATTTCAGCCAGAAGACCATCGTTGAATTGGCGCAGATGGAAATCCCGACCAAAAGCGACATCGAGAAGCGCATCGGTGAGGTCGAGAAGGCTGCCAAGAAGGAATTGGAAGCGCTTTCCGCCAAGGCGAAAGAGGCGGCCCAACAGGCTCAGGGCGAACAGGCTGGCCCCCAACAGGCAAAACAGGCCTTCGATCAGGCGCAACAGCAGATCATCCAGAAATATGCCCCGATGCTGGCCGAAGCTGAGCAGCAGGTGCCGATTGAGGATGTGATGAACCTGCTGCGCGACGACCGCGCCCGCTCCTTCACGTTCGAAATCGAGACGGATAGCACTATCCTAACCGATGAGATGGCAGAGAAGGCCAGCCGCAACGAGTTCATGCAGCAATTCACGGCCACTTCCACGGCCCTGATGCAGATCGCGGCCATGGGTGAGGAGGGTGCGGCTCTTGCCGGCGAGTTCATGAAGTTCGCGCTCGCTCCGTATCGCGTCGGGCGCCAGCTTGAGGGCGTTATTGAGCAGTGGGTCAAGGCGGCCCCGCAATATGCCGCTCAGATGCAGGGCAATGGTCAGCAGGACGAAAGCGCTCAGGCTCTCGCGCAGGCCAATCTCCAGATTGCTCAGGCAGAGGCGCAGAAGGCGCAGGCGGCTGTGGCAAAGGTGCAGGTCGATGCGCAGCGCGCGCAGATGGATTTCCAGCAGAGCCAGCAAGAGGCCACGGTTAAGGCGCAGCAGGATCAGCAGCGCTTCATGCTGGAGGTGGAGCAGACGCGCGGCAGTGTGGCTGAGACCGGCGCTCGTATCGAGAAGATATGGGCGGAGATCCAGAAGATGGGCATCGATGCCAACAACCAGGTGCGCGCCCAAGATCGCGAGGACGTGAAGGCCACCGCCGACATTGAGGCGCGCCGCACAGATCAGGCGATGAACGCCATGGGCCAGCAGCAGGACGCAGCATTCCGCGAGCGCGACATGGCACGCGCTGATCGCGGCGAAGATCGCGCCGACCGCCAGCAGGATTTCAGTGAGCAATCGAGCGACCGGCAGATGACGCTGGCCGAACGCGAAGCAGGAAGGGAGTAAGGCAATGCCCGTGGGCGGAACACCCGTAACACCGATTGGCAAGGACGGCGCGGTTCAGGCCGCTGGCAGCTCAACTGATCCTGTATATTCCCGGTCAGTGGGAGCGCCCAATATCGCCACCAGCCAAGCGGCGTCCTCAATCTCGCCGGCCGCTGCGACGCTGATCGTTGCAGCCAGGACCGGCAGGCAGTCGGTCACGATCACGAACATCACCGGGACGCAGCCGGTATATCTCGGCACAAGCGGCGTTGGGGTCGCCACTGGCGCGTATCTGGGCGCCACCGCTGGGTCATCGATCACCATTCACACGGCTGCGGCCATCTACGCGACATCGCCGACCGCCGCCCAAACTCTCTCGGCTGTGGAGGCTTACTGACATGGCAACTGGTAACGCCCGGCGCTTGGCCGAACTTGGGATGCCCACCGACCTTGCAAAGGAGGTCGCGGCACAAATCACGGGCGGGACGGGGAATGTCCGCCGCCTCGTTGAGCTTTCGATGGTCCCGCCGCTCGCCGCCTATGTCGGACCCGCCATCACCGCCGACAGCGCATCTGTCGCAAAGCTTGCCGAATTGGGGATGCCCCCTGCTCTCGGCAAGGAACTGGCAACCCAGATCGCATCGTGAGGAGAGTGAGATGACGAAGCCGAAGATCAACAAATTCCAGCGCGATTTCCCCGCCGAATATGAGCAGGGAATGACGGCCCGCGCTGGCTCCATCAATCGCGACGACGCGCCTTATGCCGAGGGCGACCAACTCGATGCATGGCTCGCGGGCTATGACGATGAGGTCGAGGACGGCGGCGCGCGGGCGCGCAACGAGACCATGAACCCGGAGCCCACCAAGGCGTCCGGACAGGTCGCCACCACATCGGGGAGCAAGAAGGCCTAAATGCCTCTCTATGACTTCCTGTGCGCCGAAGGGCATCGATTTGAGCGGGTGGTGAAGCTCGCCCATTTCGATGACCCGCAGCATTGCGAGTGCGGAGCTGGCGCCAAGCGCCAGCTATCCGCGCCGCGCGTGCATACCGACCATATCGACCCGATCATGGGCATGGACGGCAAGATGCACGACAGCCTTGCGAGCTACCGCCGCACCCTTCGCGCGGACGGCAATCCCCAGGGCGAGAATTACATCGAACTGGGCAACGAAAGCCTGAAGCCGGTTGAGCGCAAGTTCGACCGCAAACAGCGTCGGGACGACATTAAGGCGGCCATCCATGACGTGAAGGAAGGCCGCCTGCCGCCTGTCACCGTCAGCCCCGTCGCAGATCAATAAAAGGGACGCATTCCATGGACGATCTTTCCGCAGACATCACCCCGGCCAGCACGGTTCTGGACGATGCCCCCTCGCCCTCCGCGTCGGGCGCTGGCACCCCTCAGTCCCTTCAGGATGAAGGGGGCAGTCTGCGCGACACCATCGCTGGCGTCATGAAGGAGCAGATCGCTGAAGCCGACAAGGCCGATGCGGTGGTAAAGGACGCCCCCAAGGAAGAGACCGAGCCAAAGGCCGAAAAGCCTGAGGAAAAAGCCGAGCCCAAGGAAGAGAAGGCTGACAAGGCGCGAGACGAGAAGGGCAAGTTCGCGCCGAAGGAAGAGCCTAAGGTTGACGCGGAGCAGCCTAAGCAGGAGACGCAGGAGGAACGCCAGGCCAAGGACAAGCCGCGCCATCCCGAAGCCCCCCAGCGGTTCATGCCCCGCGCGAAGGAGCTTTGGCCCAACGTCCCCAATGAGGTGAAGGCCGAAGTCGCCCGAATGACGCAGGACCATGAAAACGAGGTCCGGCAGGCGAGGGAGTTCATTCAGCCGCTAGTCCGCTATCATCACATCGCCACGCAGTCCGGGACGACGCTGCATGAAGCGTTGGACCGCTATGTGAATATGGAGCAGGCGCTCAGGTCCAATCCGACCGAAGGATTCAAGGCGCTGCTGGCCAATATGGAGATGCAGCCGCAGCAGGCCATCAGCCATATCCTGAAGGCCTTTGGGGTCAGCCCGCAGGCTTTGGCGCAGCATATCGCGCAGGATGAGCGGTCTTATATCGCTCCGGAAGTCCGGCAGCCGCCGCAGGACGATCCGCGCGTTGCCGAGTTGCAGGGCCAGCTTGCGCAGGAGCGTGCCGAGCGGGTGCGGGCGAGCGTGATCGAGCCCTTCATGCAGACGCATCCCCGCTATCAGGAACTTGAGCAGGATATTGCATTTTTCCTGCAATCCGGTAGGATTCCAGCCAACCTGAGCCAGATGGAACGGCTTGAGGCGGCCTATGACATGGCTGAGCGGATTAATCCGGCTTCCAATGTCACTCCAGCCCCCTCACGCGATGCTGGCCTTGTCGAAGAAGCCCGAAGCCACGCTGTTTCAGACCTCGGTGGCACCAAATCCGTAAAAACCGCGCCGGGGTCCATTTCTCCAGACATGGAGCCTGAACGCGGCGGTTCAATCCGCGACATCTTGGCTGACGAAATCCGTCGCCGAAAGATGGCGTGAGCTTAGGGAACAGGTCACATGCCTATCAATACCCGTATTGACATGGGCCAGACGCTGACCGCCTCCGTGGCGCGTCGGTCGAAGCAGGTCCAGGACATCGTTTACAACTCCACCCCTCTGACTTCGATCTTGCGTGATCGCGGCCGGATCAAGGTCAAGCGCGCTGGCGGCCCGGAACTTCGCATTCCGGTCGAGTTCGACAAGTTGACCGCTCAGTGGTTCACCGGCTACGACAAAATCGAGATCACGCCGAAGGAACTGCTGAACTCGGCTGTCTTCAACTGGTCGCGCGTCGTCGCCCCCTTCTCGCTGAACGGCACGGAATTGCTGTACAACAGCGGCGAAGAGGAAATGATCGACCTCATGGAATTCTACTTGGACGCGGCTGAAAAGTCGGCCAAGGAGACTTTCGAAGTCGGCATGGTCGGGGACGGCACCGCAGACGGCGGGCGCCAGATGATCGGCCTTGGCGGCGCGGTGCCGATCATCGCCAACACGGGCACCTATGGCGGTATCGACCGCGCGGCGGTTCCGAACTGGCGCACCAGCACCTTCAACATCGTTTCCGGCGATGTGTCGGGCTACACCGCATGGGACGTGACGACCGTTCGTCCGATCATCAACCGCATCTCGCTCAACCGTTCGCGCAACGGTCGTTATGCGGACCTGCTGATTGCCGACGCGCTCGCCTACGAACCCATCGACGCTTCGTTCGTCGCGCATCAGCGCATCGTCTCGGAGCGGCTTGGTCGTCTTGGCTTCACCGGCCTGTCCTATGTCACCCCGGCTGGTCCGGTCGACATCATCGCCGCTGGCGGTATCGGCAACGTCATGCCAGCCAACACCGTCTTCGGCATCGATACGCAGGGTCTCGCGATCTACGAGTTCCCCGGCCAGTCGTTCGTCCCGTTCCACCCCGGCAATGGCATGCGTCCCATCAATCAGGACGCCGTGGCTCAGGGCATCGTCTGGAGCGGCCAGTTGGTTCTGGAGAACCCGCTGTTCTCCTACCGCATCCGCACCACCTCGTAAGGAGACAAGGAAATGCCCTCTCCGTTTCGCACTAATCCGTCTCTCGGTCCCAACCTTACGCAGGTCGTGGTGCCGGGTCAGGTATGGTACGATCAGCCGAACATGGTCAGCCCCAAGGTTGGCGACTGGTCGGTTGGCGACGATGGCCACCAATATGTGTTCGTCCGCGCTTCGGCCGCCATTGCAGCCGCTGCCGCACCGGGCACTCAGGTGACGATCACCGAACCCGCGATGACCGCCGCTGCCGGCGCTGGCGGCTTCTATGCTCCCAACTCCACGCAGGTACCCGGTGGTGTGCCCAATGGCGCCTATTTCTGGGCCCGTCGCGGCACGATCTAACTTATGAAGGCGGGGGTCTAGCGGCTCCCGCCTTTCAACCCTCCAGCCAAGGATGTTCCCATGACCCGCGTTGTTGAGATCGATGAGCGCGAAATCACCATCACCCCGTTCTTCAAGCTGATCGAGGTCGAGAATGTCCCCAAGTCGGAGGTTTCCGGCTTCCCCGTCATGGAGATGAAGGAGGTCGTTGAGGTCCGGTTCGCCGGACAGAAGAATTACGCCCCCATCTTCCCGACCGATGCCTTCTGGAAGCGAGAAGGCAATCAGGTTCTCACCTATGCCGAGCGCTGGCCTGAGCAATACCGCCAGTTCAAGGAAGGCTCGCCGCAGGAGGCCATGGGCACGCCGCTGGAAATGCTGCGGCAATTTGGCATTACCCCTGAGCAGCTTTCGCTCTGCCGCGCGCTCAAGATATACAGCATCGAAGCCCTGAACCGCCTTGAAGGGCTGGCGGTCAAAGCGCTGGGCATGAACGCCAATCGCCTCAAGGAAGCCGCCAGGGACTTTCTGGCGCAGCGTGGCGATGCTTCCAGCGCCCTATCCGAAATCGAAGCTCTGCGGGCTGAGATCGCCGCCTTGAGGGCGGAGCGCTCGACCATCGTTCCTGTACAGGAGCCGAGCCCAGCAGAGGTCGATACTATCGTGAAAGCTGCCGATGACGCATTCGCGGACCTGAGCGACACCCAGATCAAGGACGAGCTTGAGAAGTTGATGGGCGCGCGTCCCAAGGGCAATCCGTCCCGCGCCACGCTCGTCTCCATGCTTGAAACGGCGATGGCCGCGTAATGGCTATTCTGTCGGCTATGCAATCGGCGGCGCTGCGCCTCGTCGGTCGCAAGCCGACAACCTTCTTCGGCGCGTCCGGCACGTTCGAGGCAGAGATTGCCGACTGGACCAATGAGGTGGCGCAGGACATCGCCAAATATCAGGACTGGCAGGCGCTTCAATCGGTGGCCACCATCACCGGAGACGGGTCCACGGAGGAGTTCGACCTGCCTGCCGATTATGACCGGATGCTGGTCTATTCGGATGTGCAGGACTTGGAAGCGTGGTGTTGGGGCTATCGGGCCTTCGATGACATCAACCAGTTCCTCTATCATCAGGCACGCGGCTTTGGGCCGTGGCCGGGTGGCTGGATCATATACGGCAACAAGTTGCGCTTTTCTCCTGCCCCCGCCGATGGGCAAATAGCGACATACCCGTACATCATAAAAAATTGGGCCAAGTCCTCCGACAGCACTCCAAAGGCGGCGTTCGACATCGATACCGACAGTTTCGTTCTGCCGGAAAGATTGCTGACCTTGGCGCTGGTGTGGCGATGGAGGGAAAACAAGAAGCTCGACGCTTCAGGCGATCAGGAGGCCTTTATCAAGGCGCTGGACGAATATGGGGCCAAGGACAGGGGATCACGACCCATCTTCAAAAATGCGCGCCGTTACATTGCCGGCGCCTATCCCGCATGGCCGTGGGCGCTTGGAGGTGTCTGAATGTACGCTCGTCGCCAAACAAGGCCAAAGCCACGCAAATCCCAAGTCAAAAAGTTCGATGCGCCTGTAGCGGGGTGGATTTCGAACCGCAGCCTGTCCGATCCCCGCTCCATAGAGGGGCCCGGCGCTTCGACCCTCGACAACTTCTTTCCCAAAGCCTCCAGTGTCAAACTGCGGCGCGGCAAGCAGCTATACGCCACTCTGGGGGATGGGACGCAGCCCGCGCTTGCCATTTTCTCCTATATGAACGGCAGCAATCAAAAGCTGTTCGCGGCGAATGAGGACACGATCTACAACATTACCTCCGTCGCCTTCCCTTATGGATGGGAGATGGTGACGGACGAAGAGGCTTTGATCGTCACTGAAAGCGGTGATTGGTTCGGCGTCACATCAACCGCCGACCTTGAGGTCATGAGCGGATTTACCGGAGGTGATTGGATCGTTGTCCAGTTCGCAACATCCGGTGGCGTTTATCTGGTCGGAGTCAACGGCGGGGACACCGGATTCATTTATGACGGGGCGGATTTCTGGCCGCTCATCGCTGGCGGCGTGTCGATGCTTCAGGTTGACGGCGTGACGGGTGATTTCCTTGTCGGGGAAACGATCACAGGCGGGACCACTGGCGAAACCGCGACGATTTACAAAGTGACAGAGGGCGGGCCCGGCGTGGTATTCCTGCACCTGACGGGCCTATCCGGCGATTTTCAGGACAACGAAACGATCACTAGCAGCGGGACGGGCTCCGGTCTTGCCAATGGCGTCAACACTGTGACTGTTCCGGGGCCGACATTTACCGGCGGCCTGACCAGTGCCGACATGTCCTATGTCTGGGTATTCAAAAACCGTCTCTGGTTTGCCCAGAAAAACAGCATGACGGCATGGTACATGCCGATCGATGCGGTGGGCGGCGATGCTGATTTCTTCCCGTTGGGCGGGATATTCGGGCGCGGTGGCACATTGCTGTTCGGGGCCGCATGGTCGCTGGACGGGACAGCGGACGCGGGCCTGTCGGAGCAATGCATCTTCGTTTCCAGCGAAGGAGAGGTTGCGGTCTATCAGGGCACGTCGCCTGAAGAGGCTTCGACATGGAGCAAGGTCGGCACATACCGCATCGGCCGCCCTCTTGGACCACGGGCCCATTTCCGGGGCGGTGGTGACATCGCCATTGCAACGAGCGTGGGGCTGGTTCCGCTCTCCAAGGCGATCAACCTCGATGTCACCTCGCTCGCCGTCGCGACCGTCTCGTACAAGATCGCGGACGCATGGTCCGACGCCACCCGCCTGCGAGGCATGGAAAACTGGCAGTGTGAGATATGGCCGGAACAGAAGATGGCGGTCATTGCCCCTCCCCAGATGATCGGGGGCGCCGATCCCGTGATGTTCATTTCCAATGCCGAGACAGGTGCGTGGGCCCGCTTCACCAATTGGCAGGCGCGCTGCATGGAGGTGTTTCAAGGGCAGCTATACTTCGGCGGAGAGGACGGTCAGATATGGATTGCCAATGTGGGCGGGACGGATGACGGCGAAGTTTATACAGGTGAAGTCGTGCCGCTGTTCGATGATCTTGGCTGGCCTGCATCGCTCAAAATCGGGAAGATGGCGCGCGCCGTGACCCGTGCCAATGCGAGGGTGAAAGGCGCCGTCTGCCTGCGGTCTGATTATGTTCCTGAAGGATGCCCCGCGCCCGATGCTACCACGCTTGAAGGGGGAAATAGCTGGGGCACAGGAATCTGGGGACAATCGGTTTGGGGCGCGTCGGTCCCAGCCTTCATCAATCAGGATTGGCAGTCTGTCGGTGGAGAGGGCTACGCGCTGGCACTCGGCTATCAGGTTTCCAGCGGCTCCATCATCCCTCTGGACGATGAGATGATCCGCATGGATTTCACCTATGAGACAGCCGAGGTGGTGACGTGATCGTCACGGACGACCGGGTTGCCCGCTTCGTTGCGGACGGTCTTGGCTTCAATCTGTGTCCACCATATTCCTGCGTCGGACTGGAGCGCGATGGCAAAATCATTTCCGGCGTGCTGTTCAACTGCTTCGAAGGGGCCAGCGTCCATGTGACCGCATACGGCCATCGCTGGACGCCAAGCATCATGAAAGCCATCGGTCGGTACGTCTATCAGCAGCTTGGATGCGAGCGGATGACGCTGACCACGGAAAGCCGATGGGTGGCTTTCCTTGCCTGCAAATTGGGCGGTCAGGTCGAGGGGCGATTGCGCAGCCAGTTTGGCAAGGGACGCGACGGCATAATCGTCGGAATCTTGCGGGATGAATATAAATACGGTATCAAATCCATAACAAGCGCGGCTGGACGACACTCTGCGCCTACCCTGAGTAGGAACCGTCCAGTTGAAAACGCCAAAAGCTCCTGATCCATACGCTACAGCGCAGGCTCAAAGCCAGTTCAACACGAACACGGCGATCTCGCAGCAGTTGCTCAACATGGTCGGGCAGTCCAATCCCTATGGTTCGGTGACCTATGACCAGAGCGGCACAAACTCGTTTGTAGGCGCTGACGGCAAGGCCTATACGCTTCCCACTTTCACGCAGACGACCAGCTTCACACCTGAGGGGCAGGCGATCTTCGACAAGACGCTTGCGGCGCAGAACAACATAGCCCAGATCGCGGCGGACCAGTCGGGCGCGGTGAGCGATGCGCTATCCAACCCCTTTGAGTTCAACAATCAGGATGCGGCCGATTGGGCCTATGATCTCGGCTCGTCGCGCATCCTCCCGCGGCAGAAGCAGGCCACGGAAGCGCTGAAGGCCGATCTTATCAATTCGGGCCTCCGTCCCGGCACTGCCGCCTATGACCGCGAGATGACGCGGCTGAGCCAGAACCAGGGCGACCAGCTTAACCAGCTTGCCCTGCAAGGTCGTTCGCAGGCGTTCAATGAGGCGCTGACGACACGCAACCAACCGCTCAACGAATTCAACGCCCTTCTGTCGCAGTCGCAGTTGCAGAACCCCGGCGCAGCTTCTCCCGGCGCGCCACAGACAAGCGTGGGCGGCGTCGATTATTCGGGGCTGGTGAGCCAGAATTATCAGGCTGAGCTTGCCAATAGCGGCGGCATGATGGGTGGGCTGTTTGGCCTCGCGGGAACGATTGGCGGGGCTGGCATCAAGCAGGGATGGTTCTGATGCTGAACAACTTCACCCTCCCCCAGACAGCCTTCGATGTCCAGCCCATGCCGCAGCAGCAGGCTCCCGCCCCCTTCGTCTGGGGGCAAGGTGGCGCTCGTCTGACGCCTGAGCAGCTTTTGGCTGAGCAGGAGATGGCGCGCGACCGGATGAAATCGGACTATTCGCCGGTCAGTTCGGTGTGGCAGGGCCTTGGCCGCGTGGCCGATAACTGGCTAGGGGCATTGGACGCGCGGCGGCTCGACAAGGAGCAGGCGGCGGTTAATGCCGATCGCACGGCAATGATCGCGCAGATGCTTGGCCCGGAAAACGCTGATATCGCCGCCGTTCTGGCGAGTGGCGACAAAACCGCTGCATCACTGGCCGACAATGTTCTGAGCATCCGTAATCCAAAGGCCCGCAATCCGTTCGAGTTCGAACAGATGCTCTCCGCTGGCGGCTATGTTCCCGGTACGCCTGAGTATCAGGAGCAGGTGCGCAGCATGATCGAGCGGAAAAGCGATCCGTTCATCACGGCGAACCTGCCGAGTGGCGATTTCTACGCAGGCCCGCAATCTGGTTTCGGGCTGTTGCTGAAAGGAGGTGATCCCGCATCCGGTGTTGTGCCGGGGACGGTTGGAAGTAGCCCCCCGGCAAACATCCCTACGGCTCCAGTTGGCAAGCTCACGCCGATAGGAGGTGGCAGCGGCAACGCTGTCAGCCCCTTTCCCTGATCCCATGGGCGCTCCTGGCACGATGACCAGTGGACGGCGGACGGTAGAGGGAAATCGTGCAGTCGGCGGGGTTCCAAACAGCCATCATCTCACTGGTGACGGCGTGGACTATTCCGGCACGTCTGTTGCGGCGCTCAGGAGCTATTTCGGCCCGAACGCGCGCTATCTCGATGAGGGTGATCATATCCATGTGACGCTGCCCGGCTATGGGCGCGTTCCTTTCTTTGGCAAGCGCGGAACGGTGGGACGGTAATGGGACAGGCACGCGACGAAGCTGGCAACATCTGGGAGACCGACGCGCAGGGGAACGCTGTTCGACTGATCCAGCCTGCAGGTGCCGCGCCTCAGCAGGGGACCGTCATCCGCAATCCGTGGAAGGCCAAGGAAGAGGCGCGCAAGGATGAGGATCAGGCGATCCAGCGCCGCAACGTGCAACTGTCTGAGGAGGCTGCTGCAAGAGATGCGCAGGCACGCAGAGAAGCCAGCGAAAAGGCGGCGCGCGAGCGGGCAGAGTGGGAGTCAACGCATAACCCCGATGGTTCGCTAAAGGTCAAAGCCAGCCCTGATCGGGGCGCTCAAGTGCGGACCTTGCTCAACAGCATTTCTCGGCTTCGCGAGCTGTCGCAAAAGCGGCTTGCAGTCGGGAACTGGTCCGGCAGCTTCAAAGACAACGCGCTTTTCAATCAAAACCGCAAGAACGTCGAAGGTGCGCTTGAGCAGCTTGAGGGTGACATGATCCAGCAACAGATCATGGTCCTAAACGAGGCAAATGGCGGAAAAGGTGTGGCATCCCTCGCTAACAGCGAGACGGAAGCGCGGCGTATGGCTGCGTCGATCGCCAACCTGAATCCGGATCAGGACTTGGCCGAATTTACGCGAGGCTTAGATGAGGCTGAAAGCTACTATCTGAGGCAGGCAGCGAAGAGCGAAGGCCGTGAAGTCGATGCCGATCTGATCAGCGAATATCTGCCTGAAAAAGACCGGGGCGCGGCAATCGCTCGGTTTGGCATCAGTAGGGCGGGTGGCACAAGCGGATATCCCAATTCTGGCAGCGGCTCTCCCGGCCCCTACCAGAACGATCCTTCGGGCAACCGCACCTTTCTGACAGAGCGGGACAAGGCGTTCGCGGAGGAAGCGCAGGCGGCTTTCCGCAACGGTGCCGATCGGGCCGCCATGGATGCCATCGCACAGAGATATGGCGCGCAGCCGTTCGGTGAAGACCTGGAAAAAGCCATTGCATCGCGCCGCGCGGGGAATGCTTCGGTGCAGTTTGCGCCGACGCCCACCGGCTTTGAGGAACGTGGCCTCACGGGCGGTTTTCTGAAGGCGTTTGGGCTAGAGGATGATTCTGTCGTCTCTCCGTTCGCTATTGGCGCGGCGAACGCCCTAACCGCCGGCCAGCTTGGGAATATCGCTGGATTAACAGGATCGAGCGAAGGCGGAACCGCCGTCGCGATGGATATGGCGCAGGACAACGTGCTGCCGTATTTCCTGGGCGAGTTGGGTGGAGGCGCGCTTGCGACTTTCGGCGCTGGCAAAGCGCTTGGCGCGGGCTCCCGCCTCGTTTCAAACCCGACTGTTGCATCTCTCCTTGCAAACCCGCTTACGGCAGACGCCGCCTATGGCGCGGCTTATGGGGCATCTGAAGCTGACGATCCGCTCTATGGTGCTGTCGGCGGCGCTCTGACGGCGCTGGGAGGCTCCTACCTAGGCGGCAAGGCGGGTGGCTTCATGGGCGGCAGCCGGATCGATGACCCGCTTAACCGTGGGGAACGCGCGGTCATCAATGCTATGGATCGCGGCACCGGCATTTCCGTGGAAGAGGCATTGCAGCAGGGGCAGGACTTGGGCTTGCCGATGACGCTGGCAGACGTGTCACCCGAGGTGGCTGCGCTGGCCGGTTCCGCCATTCGGCGCAATCCTACCGTTGCTGGACAGGCGCGAGATATGCTGGCGCGTCGGTCACAGGGGCAGATTGATCGGTTCCGTGGTGCAGTCGCGCGTGATCTGGGTCCGCTCGACAATGTGCCGCAGCGCGCCGATGACTTGATTGAACAAGCTCGCGTTGCTGCCGGGCCCCTCTATGATGAGGCCCGCGCGACTCCCATCCCATCGACCCCTACCATTGAAAGCCTGCTGCAAACTCCCTTCGCCCAGCAGGGTCTGGGCCGCGCCCGCACTATCGCGGCAAACGAGCGGCGCAGCCCGCAAGAGCTTGGCTTCTCTCTTGATGCCAATGGCGATGTGATTGTCACCCCCAACATTCCCATGACGCTTACCAGCGCCGGGCAAGCTGGTGGCGAAGTCATGCCGACCATGAACTACACCACTGAAGCGCTGGATTATGCCAAGCGCGGCATGGATAGTGTTCTGGAGAAATACCGGAACGACATCACCGGCAAACTGGATCTGGACGACCTCGGACGCAGCGAGAATAGCGTCCTCCGGTCGCTGCTGAATGAGATGGACAGGCTGAACCCGGCGTATGGTCAGGCCCGCGCCGCCTATGCAGGCCCTGCCGCAGAGCGGGAAGCCTTGCACCTCGGTAAGTCGGCCCTGACCGAAAACCCTGATCTACTCGCCATCCAAGCAGGAAGGCAGACGCCTAAACGATTGGAACTGATGCAGCTTGGCGCACGCGATAGGCTGGTAAAGGGAGCGGAAAACCTCTCCAATTCGACCAACCCCTTCCGCATCCTCAACACTCCCGCAATGGAGCAGAGGTTGAACATCCTTTACCCGGATGCGGGTGACGATGTGGCGCGGCTCTTGCTGCAACGCGACCTTGAAAACCGTATGGCCGGGACCTCCAACTTCCTGATTGGCAATTCGTCCACGGCGGAACGTGGGCTTGCCGATCAGGCATTCGGGGACGAAGGCTTGCTACGCCCCGTTATCGAAGGTGGACTGGAGACGGCAATCAGCGGCGCCCCAGTGATGACCATCGGGCGCAGGCTGGGCGGCCAATGGCTAAAGGACAGGAGCGCGCTGGGCGTTGGGCGCCGCGCGGCAGAGCGTGCCGAGCAGATTGCCCCGATCGCGCTCAATCCCGACCCCGCCGACACTGTGGCTCAAATATTGGAGATGCAGGCGCGGCAAGCGGACTATCAGGCCGCTGTGGAGGCTGCGAAGGAAGTCGCAAGTCGCCGTGGTAGCCGGTTCGGAACGGTGGCCACTACAGCCACATATCCGTATTGGATGGGGGATTAAGACGGCCCCATGAAGATGCGGGTGGTGAGGCCAAGTAGAAACAGGGCAAATGCCACCCACGCAACGCCGCTCATAATGCCCTCAATAATGCGGACATGCCCGCGCGCCACATAGACGCCCTTGCGGTTCCTACGAAGTGGGATGCCGTTCTGCTCTACCTTCTTCTTATGGCTGTCCCACCATGAGCGGATAACCTCTTTCAGAAATACGCTGCCTCCGATCACAGCGGCGATGTGGAGCATGGATTGGTTGGCCATTGACTCCAGCAATACCACCAGTGTGACCTGTTGCCTACCCGATTCGCCTATGCTAAATTCCTGAAATTCTCGCGAGGTTGGCTCCCACTCTTCGCTTCCTTCAATCCCAAGGAAGTGAGCCAGCCCATTGCCCCGCGCATCAGACGGTTCTTATAGTCTCCCTCCGGGGACTTTGGTCAGTTCGGGCGATACCATCGAGCCGAGCCAGCACAATCCTGCCATGCAGGACATTGCGCAGGCGTTGGGCAATTCGCTCGACCGCAACGGTTCTGGCGGGATGCGGGCACCGCTCAATATGGGCGGTTATTCTGTCCAGAACGCGGGCAATGGTTCAGCTCCGAGCGACCTCGCTACCGTGGCTCAGATTGGCCTCACTATTCCGGTTGGTTCAGTTCTGGATTTTGCCGGAACAATAGCCCCGGATACCTTCCTGCTTGCCTATGGCCAGGAGATCAGTCGCACAGACTATGCAGAGTTGTTCGGAGTCATCGGCACTACTTTCGGCGACGGCAACGGGTCCACCACCTTCCATGTTCCCGATCTTCGAGGCCGCGTTGCGGCTGGCAAGGACGACATGGGCGGAAGTTCTGCTCAGAGGCTTTCATTTTTTGGAGGAAACAATCTTGGCTTTGGACCAGGAAGCCAAACGCACGAGCTTACAATAGATGAAATGCCTGCTCACAGCCACTCTGGGGCAACGGGGTCAGCAGGCAATCATAATCACACCTACACGGCCAGCAGCGGCGGCCTTGGCGCTCTTGGATATAATCCGCAAGGAAATGGGTCCAATCAGAACACGCAAGATGCAGGCGCGCATACCCATAGTTTCACGACCAATAACACGGGTGGCGGATTGGCTCACGCCAATGTGCAGCCCACCCTCATCCTGAACAAGATCATCAAGGCGAGGAGTTCTTGATGGCCGACCCCATCCCCATTCGCCCGAAAGACCTGCCTCCAGCCCCTTCGGTCCCTGCTGATGCTGCGATCATACTGGATAACGGGTCTACCGTGCAACGAGCAACGCCAGGCCAGATCGCGGATACTGCGCGCCCATATGCAAGCAAGGCCGATGCGGAAACGGGCGCCGATAACGCCAAGGTGATGACCGCCCTTCGGGTGAAGCAGGCGTTGGATTCGCAGGCCACCGGAAAGGCTATGGCCGCTGCTGTCGGCATTCCCGGCGATGCCTCCACCATGGGCACCGCCCCCTCCACCATCTTTACCGACAACGGCACAGCGAAGGAGTGGTTTGGGGAGGCGGGGGCGGCTGTCGTGCGCCTCCAGCAAGCGGTCACATGGGTGACGCCGCAGATGTTCGGTTATGCCGGCGACTTTGTGGCCGACAGCGCGACTCCGATCATTGCCGCGCTGGCCTTCCTCGCGTCAGTCGGCGGCGGGAAGCTGTTCCTGCCCAAAGGCACATACATCGTCTCGACCGAGATCAAGATTCCGTCGAATGTGACGGTTGAGGGCGCGGGGATGCTGCTGACGATCATCAAGGGCGCGGACACGATGCCCCTGGCTGACAATGTGCTGACCAACTCCCTGAACAACCGCCTTTCGCGCACGACCTATAATGACAATATCCACATCACCGATCTAACGGTTGATGGCAACTGGCAGGTCCGCGCGCCAACCTCTGAAGGCAATACCTTCAACCAAGCTTCGTGCATAAAATACTCGACGGTGCGCAATTGCAGTGTCAAGCGCGTGCGCGCGATCAATGGCATCCTCCATTGCATCGACATCATGGCGTCGGTCTATCTCAACGATGGAAGCACGACTGCGCAGCCTGATGGCATCTCGTATCACTGTCTGATCGAAGATTGCATCGCTGAGAACTCAAGTCGCGATGATGGTATCACGACCCATAACAGCGGCTATATCGACATACGGCGCTGCCAGTCCTACTTCGACAACGCGCTATACACGGTCGGAACAAACCAGAACGGCGTAGAGGTCGACGACGGCTCCTTCAAGGTCACGGTAGAGGGCTGTTATGCGTATGGCTGGGCCAAGGGCTTCCAAGTCAAGGGTCATGAAAACGCCCGCCCTGCTATAGATGTTCTGGTCTCGAACTGTGTAGCGGAAAGCTGCGGCTACAGCTTCGAAGCCCAGCATGGCGCGATTGGCGCGGGCGTTGCGCGGAATGTGACATTCCGGGATTGCATCAGCCGCAACGCCACCACTCGCGCGGGCTATCTCGCTGCGATGCACCTTTCAGACTATACCGATGTTCTCGTTGAGAACTTCACTATCGAAGGCACCTCAACCGTTATCGCAATCCGAGTATCAGGCCCGGTGCCGAACCTGCGGATAAACGGGGTCACGTTCAAGGACGGCACTACGCTAACAGGCTCCACCGAGGGCCTGATCCACATATTTGCCGGAGTGGGGGCGCTGACCGTTTCAGTGGAAAACGTGGTGTGCGAAACGCCAGTCGGATGCCCGGTTGTCCGCTATTCGTCCGTATCCACGATTAAGCGGGTGAAGAATATTCAAGCTACCGGAACGGATGCGGCAGTAGGCTGCGTCTGGGCCAACATCAACGCCAGCGATGAGATTTCAGGCATCCTTCAGACTGGCTTCGGCGGTGACATTTGGTCGCAGGGCAATTCATTCCTGATTGGCGGCAATGTCTCAGTTTCCAAAGGCCAGCGCTTCGACCTGAGCGGCACGGCAGCGCCCGAAGGATCGGTCAACGCACCCTTGGGATCGATTTATCGCACCACCAGCGGCACTGCAAAGCTCTACATCAAGGCGACTGCTCCCACGGCGAATACGGGCTGGGTTGCGGTTGGAACGCAGACATGACGGCCGCCTCCCCGCATCGCAAACTCTGGCTAGGCTGGCTCCCTAAGCCGAGCATCACCCCACGCCTTCACGGCGATGTGGGCTTTCAGCTTGTCCGCAATGGCCGTTTCGAACGCCACGCCTCTGAGCGAGAAAGTGTGGCGCGGGTTGTGCCAAATATATTTCGCAAAAGGATAGGCCTGCGTGATGACATGCACGTCATCCGCAAGTTGCAGGCGCGGGGCGTCTTCGCCAAACGGCGGGGTGTAAAGGCATACAAGCGCGGTTGGCCTGTCGCCCCGCATAGCGCGCACCTGGCCGAACAATCGGCCAATGTCTTCGCTCGCGGCGGTGTCGGTGTGGTGCAGGAATACGGCGGGTGCTGGGCTTCGGGCAAGACTGCGGAAGTTCTCAGCACGCCTCTCGTATCGGGCTTTCAGATCGGCAAAATCGTTTGCCGCGAACTGCTCTCCGATTTCGTGGTTGAGATCGATAGCCAAGCCGTCATGGACGGGGTGGTTCAGTGCCGCATCGAACCGCAAGGAGCCATCGAAATAAGGGGCGAAGTCCGACGCGAGAACATGGGCAACCGCGTTCGCCGGATGAACAGCAAGATCAAACGGATGGGACGCCTCGCCCAATTTGGCGGGAGGCTTGAAGCCCCAGCGAGTGAGCAGCGTTCGGGGGAAGCAATCGAAGCCAAGGGATACGAACTTGATGTGAGCGTAGCGGGTAAGATGCTCCCTTCTGGCCTCAACCGTGCGTTCCATGTTGTCGAAATGCGCGGTTGCCAGAGCAATGGCGCGCTCCTTGGCTTTTCGAATCTGGGCCAGTTCAGCGCTGCCGAGAGCGAACTTGTTTCTGGAAAGGTCGGCAGCAAAGCCGACAAGCGGGCCATAAAGCGCGGCGTCCACCTTCCCCGCCGTAAACCCGGTTCCCTCAATATTATCCAGATCGTCCAGCGTCATAGGCCCTCCTGCTGGGGAAGAAGTGCCGCAACGGCGTCCAACAATCAACAGGCGAAAACGCCAAGGGTCGGCAGCTTTCACGCGCCGGGGGTTTAATCATGGAAGCAGCGGGGTCGCGGGTGGACAATATTGACTGGTTGGGCGCGGACGGGGGGAAGCTCGCCGCCGCTTTTGGCGCGGGCTGTGTCGCCACATGGGGGTTCATTCAGATGGTCCTGATCGGCCCGCTCAAAAAGCAACTCGCGGAACTCAAGGAGGACTGCCGCCAGCGGGACGAACGGTCAGCGCAGCGCATCAACCAGCTTGAGACGCTGTTGCTGCTCCATGGGCCGGGTCAGCTTCGCCAGCAGTTGCAGGCGGCGCTTTCCGAGGAGCGGGTGATGGGGGACAAGGGATGACCGACTGGAAGCCTCTCCAGCACAATCTGGGCGTCGCGGCTGACGGAATCCCCGGTCGCAACACCTTCCGCGCCCTGTTCCAGCGCCTTGGGGCAGATACGGGCCGCGCGGTCGAACTGGCGCTGTCCGCCAACGTCCATTTCCCGGCCTATGGGATCATGGATAGCAAGCTGCGGCTATGTCACTTCATGGCGCAACTGTCGCATGAAAGCGGCGGCTTTCGCTACATGGAGGAAATCGCCAGCGGTGCCGCGTATGAAGGGCGCAAAGACCTTGGAAACACGCAGCCCGGCGACGGCAAGCGATATAAGGGGCGCGGCCCGATCCAGCTAACAGGGCGGGCCAACTATCGCGAATACGGACAGGCCCTTGGCATCGCTTTCGAGGAGCATCCTGAGATTGTTGCTATCCCATCAATCGGGCTGCATGTCGCTCTGGAATATTGGAAACGCAAGGGACTGAGCGCGCTGGCCGATAACGACGATCTGGAAGGCATCACCCGCAAGGTGAATGGCGGCGTGAATGGTCTTTCCGACCGCAAGCAGTATCTCGGCAAGATGAAAGGGCTGGTCGGGTGACCACCAAAGACCTCCCCCGCGTCATCATCACCGCCGTGATCATGACCTATTTCGGCTACGCGCTGCTCAACCACTGGTCCGAAGGGCTGGAGGAAACGCTCAAGAATGTCGTCATGCTCGCTGTAGGGTTCTGGCTGGGTTCGTCCAAGGGCAGTTCCGACAAGGCCGCTACCATAGAGAGGATCAGCCAATGATGTTCGTCGCGGGCTTCTTCATGGGCGCCGGGACGGTGATCGGTATCCTGATCCTCACCGCCTGCGCGATCTGGAAGGATTTGAGCGCGTGATCCCGGCCACGGGGTTCAGTGGCAATCAAGCTGGAGAGCTAACATGCACAGCGACACATTGAAGGCTACCGAAGAATACAGCGCAGCGAAGGCAACGCATCCGCGTGTCTCGCTAGGCGACATGGAAGGCAAGATCGAGCGCGAGCTATATTTCAATGCAGCCGATATGGAACAGAAATGCCATGGCTCAGCCTCATCGAACAATCCATTGGCGCTTCTGACCATCTGCATTCTGGTGATGCGAAACGGCTTCACCGTCATCGGAAAGAGCGCGCCTGCCTCGCCGGAAAACTTCGATGAGGAAAAGGGCAAGCGCTTTGCCTATGAAGACGCCATCAAACAGCTTTGGCCGCTCGAAGGCTACGCGCTCCGCGAAAAGCTGGCAGCATGATCCCGGTGGCCCTCATGAGTGCCCTATCGTTTGTGAGGGCCAACTGGAAGGCATTGGCTGGCGCGGTCGTCGGCGCGGCACTTTGCGCGCCTCTCGCCTACTGCGAAGGCAAATCGGCCGGCAAGCTGGCATCCGCCAAGGCCAACCTGGAATCGTCCTTGAAAGTCCAGCAGGCCGCCCTGAAGGTCGAGCGGGCCGCGAACCTTGCCGACATGGCGCGCAGGGCGAAAACGGCCGAGCAAATCACCGAACTAAGGGAGATCGTGACCCATGAGGGGACGAACGATACTGTGGGCGGCGCTACCGGCGCTCTGCTTGACCGGCTGCGGCGAAACGCGCGTTGAGCGGATAACCCCGCCACCGGAACGCCTGACCTGCAAAGCCCAGCCCGCGCCACCTCCGGGGAATACGGACAAGGAGGTAGCTGGGTTCATCGTGGATCTGATTGAAGCTGGTCACGATTGCCGCAACGCGCTGGCATGGATTCGGGATTGGGCTACCTATCCCAATTGATCTTCATCCTCCCCAGCCTCTCGGCCTGGAAATGGAACCCCTCCTCCAGCAGCGCGTCTACCACGTCCTGCACTTCGCGGGGGTGCATCGGATACCCTGCTTCGATCTGCTTCACGATGGCATGATATTCCTGCATCGCGGGGTGGCTGTGGAGGGCATAGATTTCCTGCTGGTTCATGCCCCATGTTCGCGCAATGTTCCTGAGTCGGTCAAGGGGTGACGCGGAACCTGTTAAGGTCTGTGTCGTGCAATCTCTCCCTTTCGGGCACCCAGCCAAACGACACCGCGTTGGGTCACTCGTGCCCCGCGTCTCGCCCCTTATACCACAACCGCGACTCGGCGGAATAGCTTATATCGGGTAGCGGATCACTTCCCACGCGCCGCGCTTGTCGGTCAGGTAGAAGGCGAATTTGCCATCAGCGCGGTTCACCAAATCCATCTGCGCATGTTGGCGCGCTTCTTCAGCGGTGGCGAACGCGGCAACGCTCTGATGGCCTTCGGGCAGCTTCCATGTTGCTGGAATGATCATCCCCTCACCCTACCCCTAATGCCCCACCCCATAAACGATAATCGCTATCCCCATAGCGGCAAGCATGAGAAGGCCGCCTAGGAGGAAGCGGGTGGGGGCGGGCATGGTGTAGAATTCCTGCGGCGGCTCAGTTCATCGAGCGCCTTACGACCATCCGCTATACTCGCCCACAGTTTGCATTCGGCGCCGGCGCCATCAAATTCGACGCTTGGTTTAGTGCCGGGATTGATCGCTCCCAAATGGCCAGCAGTTCCGCCTCCGTCATTTCACTCCAGGCTCTCATTCCCCCTCCCCCTCTATAAGGGCGGTGATGGCGTCGGCTATGCGGCGAGCGGTCGCGCCGTAGCAATCAACGTCCTGTGTGTCATAGGTGATTGCGCCTTCTATGCGGGGAAGTTGGTCATATGCGTCAGCGGGGGCCAGCCTTGGCAAGGCGTGTAGCCCCATCGCCACCTCCGCCGCCTCCCTAAGCCCAGCTTGGCGACCCATGCGAACAGCGATCTTGGCGACATCTGCGGAAGTGATAGTCCGGCCAGTGCCGATCATTTTACGTGCTTCCCATTCTGCTTCCTGGGCAATTCGCTCGATTTCCTGATCCACCTTACCGTCCATCATGAGGGCCTTTCTGGGATAGGGTGCGGGAAAGGGCTGCATAGCCAAGAGGAGTGAGAACGGCCCTGCTCGCTACAGTCGATGAGATAAGGCCTTTGGAACAAAGCGCCTTCCGCATCTTTAGGTTGCTGAACCTTCCCTTGTCCACAGCCTGCAGAGCGCAACGCTCGTTGCTAGTGATGTTTGGCAGAGAAGGATCGGGCCGATCAATTCGCCGCTTCGCCGCCTTCGGCCTAAGCCGGATCGCCATCACCTAACCCCTTTATCCACTGAATTTCTCCGGCATAGTGATGAGCTTATGCTTGGCCCGCTCCAGATGCCATAGCGCCGCCCCGCCATCCGCCTCGCTGGAGCGGAAATACTCGGAGCCATCCTCCTTGAAACCGATGATGACGACGCTGGCTAGTCCCGCTTGTGCGGCATGCTCGATCACGCGGGCTGGATCGGACGGAAGCCGGGTGACGCCGGGGAAGTCGGTAACGTTGCCCATCTCACTCCCCCTCAAGGTGGGCGCGGGCTTTTAATGCGGCGGAAACGAGAGCAAGGGCGGGGGTAGCCTGGAACTGGTTCTCGGGCCGGATCATTTTATAATCCCCCTTCATCAGGAAGCATGACGACTTGTCCGGAAAGGTATGCATCGTCCACACGTACCAATCTGGCACTAACTGCATCGCTGCGTCGAGAGAGGCGGTGTAGCGGGGCGTCTCATCATCCCCATGCCATTCGGCAGGGCAACCGCGATCTACGACATGGCCAATGGCCTCATGAATATCCACATCCGTTTCCCGGCAAGGCCCTTCCAGCCCTTCTACAATCTCAGCCAGCTTCATCATCTCAGACATGGGGGTGATCCTTGTGCTGATATTCGCCGCACCAATCATCCTGCGATATGTTCGGCCAGACACCGCCACGCTCGCGGGTTATGTCGATCCGCTTGCGCTCGCTACCGTAGCCGGTCGGCTCGTAGATGCTGGCGTTGAAGTTGAACTGTGGCGGGAGCCGGTGGCAATCGCCATAGATGTGCTGCGGCTCATGCTTCACAAAAAAGCGGCACGTCTCGCACTTGTCAGCCATGCGCCGCCTCCCCGTTCAGGCGGGCGATTCCAGCCCCAAAAAGGTTAGACATCAGCTTTCGCCCGCCGCAGATTCCCGTAGGGCGTTTTTCAGTGGTGAGACTTTTTAAGTGCCTTGATTCTACGAGCCTTTCTAAATCCGGCTCGGGCCTCCATTTCAGCTTCCAGAGACGTCCAAGGACATCCGTGAAATGGCTCTTTTCCGCCATTTTCTGATATTATCGGCCACGTGAGTTCGGTCGGTTCCACCCCAATCCGAGTACATTGATGGTACGGGTGATGGATCAAAGCCCGGACAGGATGCGCCGGAACGCGCTACGCCCGCCGCAGGTGGAGGCACGACCGCCAGTGTCGGAGGCCCTTCATGCGACTGATCCGCTGCCGACGAATGTCGCCTGCGAGCAGCGGATCGAAGCGGTCCCACCAGAGCCGTACCGTCTCATGACATATGTCGATGCCGCGTTCGAAGCTCAGGTCTTCCACATTCCGCAACGACAATGGGTAGACATACAGGAACACCACGAGACGGATCACCTCCGGCGACGAGTTGAAGTGACGAAATGGTCTGCGACGGGCGGCTCATGCCGCCCGTTTACCTGTTGCCGCCTGCTTTGACAGCCCCTTCTCATTTAGTTGTCCCAGCGGCAAAGACCTGTCTTCCGCCAACATAAGTAGACACTGCCGCGGCATCGCGGATTTTCGCCACCGGCACGGTGAGCAGATCGGTGTCGATTACTGCGAAGTCCGCCAGCTTTCCCGGCTCGATCGAACCGCGCACCTTCTCGGCACCGATCATCCTGGCATAGTTTATGGTGAACATCCTGATGAGGCGCTGGCGCGAAGTGATCGCCTCGGCAGGGCCATAGGCGCCGCCGCTGATCGAATCCCGGCTGGCGAAGTAGTACATCGCCCAGAACGGGTTTTCTGGAATCACCGGCGCGTCGGTTCCGCCCGTTACCAGAAGCCCCGCATCCCAGTAGCTCCGCAGGACGGTTTTGCGGCAGGGTACAGGCGTTGGTTTGCCTTGGAAAAAACTGGTCAATTTTGAAGAGGCCCCTTTAGGCGACGTGGACAAATTTGGAGCCAGTATCTGGCGGGGGCGAGATGGACCATGCCGAGGAAGCTGTTGGCCAGTCGGTCGTAGCGGGTGGCGATGGCGCGTTTGATCCTGAGGTGACCGAACATGCGCTCGATGCGGTCGTCCGAGGGCATCAGCCTGCCTCCAACAAGCAGCTTTGGAACGACCCTTCCGCAGCGCGTCAACCTGCTTCGGCTCTGCAGCGCTAGGTCGATCAGTTGGTGTGATGCCCGTATCGACGAATGCCCGCGTCGCGAAGATCGTGCAGGATACGTCGTGACGCGCTGCCGGCGACCGACCGACCGCTCCAACTCATTTGTTCCATTTAATCGAACGATGGGCCAAGTTTTATCAGACTGCGAAGCAGTAATCATTCACGCTAAAGCTCCAATCACACCGGAACGAACCGAGTGTCCGAATTTCAGATTGGAGACCGACATGACTGTCAAAGCGACCCCGACCCCTGGCAAATCTCTCATCACGGCCAAGGATCATACCCTCGTCATGATCGACTTTCAGTCGCAGATGGCCTTTGCGACCAAGTCGATCTCAGCCGAGCTTCTGCGCAACAACGCCGCGCTCGTCGCCAATGCCGCTGCTGGCTTCAACGTTTCCACCATCCTGACCACGGTCGCCGTCGACAGCTTTTCCGGCCCGATGTTCAGCGAGATCACCGATGCTTTCCCGGACCAGCCGCTGCTCGACCGCACGTCGATGAACACATGGGAAGACGCCGCCGTCATCGATGAGGTGAACCGCATCGGCAAGGAGCGGATCATCTTCGCGGGACTCTGGACGTCCGTCTGCATCGTAGGCCCCGTCGCGTCGGCGATCGACCAGGGTTTCGACGTCTATTTCATCGCCGACGCCTGCGGCGACATCAGCCAAGAGGCGCATGAGCGCGCCGTCGAGCGCATGATCCAGCTGGGCGCCAAGCCGATGACTTCGCTCCAATATCTGCTCGAACTGCAACGCGACTGGGCGCGCACTGAAACCTACGACATGACCACCGGCATCGCGAAGAAGTGGGGCGGCGCCTACGGCCTGGGCATCACATATGCCAAGACCATGTTCGGCGCGTCCGAAGCCCACTGATCCAATCGCTCCCTCCGCTTTCCATCATACCCAGAGGAATTTCACATGAGCAACTTCATCACTGCCGCTGACGGCACCGCCATCTTCTATCGCGATTTCGGTCAGGGCCAGCCCGTCGTCTTTGCCCATGGCTGGCCGCTAAACGCCGACGCATGGGACGGCCAGATGCTGTTCCTCGCCCAGAACGGCTATCGCGTCATCGCCCATGACCGGCGCGGCCATGGCCGATCGGGCCAGCCGGCGACCGGCAACGACATGAACAGCTACGCCGACGATCTGGCGGCGGTCATGGAAGCGCTCGACCTCAAGGACGCCATCCTGGTCGGCCATTCGACGGGCGGCGGCGAGATCACCCGCTATGTCGGCCGGCACGGCACGGCGCGGGTCGCCAAGATGGTGCTGGTCAGCGCGGTGACCCCCGTCATGAAGCGCAGCGAAAGCAACCCGGACGGGCTGCCGCAGGACGTGTTCGACGGCATCCGCAAGGCGGTTCTGGACAATCGCTCCGGATTCTATCTGTCCTTTCCCGACACCTTTTTCGGTTGGGACATCGGCTTTGCCAAGGATGAAGGCATGCGCCTGGCCTTCTGGCAGCAGGGCATGTCGGGCAGCGCCTACGCCCAGTATGAATGCGTTGCGCAATTTTCGGAGACTGATTTCACCGCTGACCTCAAGGGCATCGATGTCCCGGTGCTGATCGTCCATGGCGACGCCGACCATGTCGTGCCGATCGACATCACGGCACGCAAGGCCGTGGAGATCATTCCGAATGCGACCCTGACCGTCTATGAGGGAGCGCCGCACGCCGTGCCGACCATCTTCCAGGACCGTTTGAACGCTGACCTGCTCAGCTTCATCAAGGCCTGATGCCAGGAAGGGAGAACGGACATGAAAGCCTATATGATTTCCCTGGGTGCCGGACTGCTGGTCGGCGTCGTCTATAGCCTGCTGGGTGTTCGTTCTCCCGCGCCGCCCGTCATCGCGCTGGTCGGGCTCGCCGGAATATTGCTGGGTGAACAACTGATCCCGGTCGGCAGGCGCCTTTCCGACTGGCCCGAACTGGCCCGCTTCGTGAAGAATGACTGCGCCAACCATGTGCTGGGTGATCTGCCCGTCAACGCAAGGCGCGACGCATGATGACCCGCCGCCAGCTGCTGGGCAGCGCCGCCGCCACAACCGCCCTAATGGCCACCACGGAAAGCCTCGCCATGACCCAGACTGATCTCATCCTCACCAACGCCAAGGTCACGACGCTTGATCGCGAAAATCCGCTGGCGCAGGCCGTCGCCATCCGGAACGGCAAGTTCCTGGCCGTCGGCACCGAGCAGGAAATCCGCGCTGCCGCTGCGCCGGATGCCCGCGTCATTGACGCTGGTGGCCGCCGCTTGATCCCCGGCCTGATCGACAGCCATATTCATGTGATCCGCGGCGGGCTGAACTATAATATGGAGCTGCGCTGGGAAGGCGTGCCGACACTGGCCGACGCGATGGCCATGCTGAAACGCCAAGCCGAAAATACCCCGCCGCCGCAATGGGTGCGCGTGGTCGGTGGATTTACCGAGCATCAGTTCGCTGAAAAGCGCCTGCCGACGCTCGCGGAAATCAATGCCGCCGCGCCGGACACCCCGGTGTTCATCCTCCACCTTTATGACCGCGCGCTGCTCAACGCCGCCGCACTGCGGGCCGTCGGCTATACGAAGGACACGCCCAACCCGCCGGGCGGCGAGATCGTCCGCGATGCGCAGGGCAATCCCACCGGCCTGCTGCTGGCCCAGCCCAATGCGACGATCCTCTATGCGACGCTGGCGAAGGGTCCGAAGCTGCCGCAGGACTATCAGCTCAACTCGACCAAGCATTTCATGCGCGAACTCAACTCGCTGGGCGTGACCAGCGTGATTGACGCGGGCGGCGGATCGCAAAACTATCCCGACGACTATGAAGTGATCGACAAGCTGCACAAGGATGGCGAACTCACGCTGCGGATCGCCTACAACCTCTTCACGCAAAAGCCCAAGGAAGAGCTGAGGGACTTCGCAACCTGGTCGACGCAGATCAAGCCGGGCGACGGCGATGACACCTACCGCCATAACGGCGCGGGCGAGATGCTGGTCTATTCGGCCGCCGACTTCGAGGACTTCCGCGCCGCTCGCCCCGACATGCCGCCCGAGATGGAGGGCGATCTCGAACCCGTCATCCGCCTGCTCGCCGAGCGCCGCTGGCCATGGCGTCTGCACGCGACCTACGACCAGACCATCGCCCGCGCGCTCGACGTGTTCGAGAAGGTGAACCGCGACATTCCCTTGGCTGGCCTCAACTGGTTTTTCGACCATGCCGAGACGATCAGCGAGCGCAATATCGACCGGATCGCCGAATTGGGCGGCGGCATCGCGGTCCAGCATCGCATGGCCTTCCAGGGCGAATATTTCGTCGAGCGCTACGGCGCGAAGGCAGCCGAGGCGACCCCCCCGATCAAGCGGATGATGGACGCCGGCGTGCCGGTGGGCGCGGGCACCGACGCTACACGCGTCGCCAGCTACAACCCCTGGGTATCGCTGAGCTGGCTCGTGACCTCCAAAACAGTGGGCGGCCTGACGCTTTATCCAGCCCGCAACCGGCTCGACCGAGAAACCGCGCTGCGCCTGTGGACCGAGAGAAACACATGGTTCTCAAACGAGGTCGGCAAGAAGGGGCAGATCAAGGCGGGCCAACTTGCCGACTTCGCTTTGCTGTCGGACGATTATTTCTCGGTGCCTGAAGATGAGATCGCGCATCTCCGCTCGGTCCTCACCGTGCTGGGCGGCAAGATCGTCTACGGCGAAGGCAGCTTCGGCCCGCTGGCGCCCGAAGCGCCCAAGGCGATGCCCGACTGGTCACCTGTGGCGACCTTCGGCGGGCACTGGCGTCGAGATGAATCGACACGGAAGATGGCGTCTGCCTGCGGCTGCGCCTCCGCCTGCCAAGTCCACGGCCATAATCATGCGGCGGCGCTAGGCGCGAGCGTGCCGGCCGCCGATGTCCAGAGTTTCTGGGGGATCATGGGCTGCGGCTGCTGGGCCGTCTGACAGAGACAGCGCCCCTCCCATTGGAAGCCCTGCGCCACTCTGTCGGAGATGCAGACATGAACCATATCCTTCTCATGATGGCGACCGCGCTGTTCGGCGCGGAACGCACCGGCTATCGGGTGACCGACCTCGACGCTGCGGTCGCCTCCGCCGTTCACCATGACGCGACCCGCCTCATCACCAGCTTTCTCGACCCCATCGGCCGCGATGTGGTGGTCCAATGGGCGGGCCCCCATGCGGAGGGCGACCGCCGATCCGCCATCCTCCGCTCCCCCGGCGGCTACATCGCCGAAATCCACGCATCGGTGAAGCCATGACCGGCAGGGATGAGCCGCGCTTCGTCGATGCGATCCTCGACTGGCGCCCCACTTGGTTCCTGGCGCGGCTGGCGCTGGTGGGCGCCTATTTGCTGGGCGGCATCGTCAAGCTCACCGACTGGTCGGCGGCCATTGCCGAGCAGGCGCACTTCGGCATGACGCCGCCTGCCTTCTGGGCGGCGCTGACGATCGTCATCGAGCTTGTCGGGCCGATCCTGATCCTGACAGGCCGCTTCGTGTGGCTGGGCGCGGGGATGCTGGGCGTCTTCACCTTGCTGGCCGCCTTCACCGCTAATGCCTTCTGGACCATGCCGGCGGGTCAGGATCGCTTCATGGCGACCAACGCCTTCTTCGAACATGTCGGTCTGATCGGCGGCTTCGTGCTGGTAATGCTGGTCGCGGAGCGGAAAGGGCGCGATGCTTAGGATCCTTATCGTTGCCGGGTTGCTGACGGGGGACGCCGCATCGCCCGTCA
The DNA here is from genome assembly GCF_000445085.1 of Sphingobium sp. HDIP04. Lineage (NCBI taxonomy): Bacteria > Pseudomonadati > Pseudomonadota > Alphaproteobacteria > Sphingomonadales > Sphingobiaceae > Sphingobium > Sphingobium sp. HDIP04. Next base: position 74,649 of record NZ_ATDO01000085.1, read on the forward strand.
GCGCCCAGCAGCGAGAAGCATGGGAAGCGCCAACGCTCAGCATCACCCGCTATGACGAGGACTGGTCGGATTTAGCCGATGCTGAGAAGCGCGCGCATCACTGGACCGGCCCGCTCAAGCATATCCCGCTCGGCGACGACAGCTGGATGACGACCGGCATCGAGCTGCGCGCCCGGAGCGAGTCCTACCAAAACAACCTGTGGGGCGAGGCGGACGCGCCGGACGACAGCTATTTATGGCTGCGCGCGCTTCCCTATGCCGATCTCCACGTCGGCAAGGCTCGCGCTTTCGTGCAGCCGGTCGTCGCCTACGCGGTTGGCGTATCACCATCCGCCAGCCCCATCGACCAGACCCAGGTCGATCTGCTCCAGGGATTTGGCGAAGTCGATCTCGGCGCCGTCACGGTGCGGGCCGGCCGCCAGATGCTGTCGCTCGGCACGGAGCGGCTTGTCGGCACGCGTTACGGCCCCAATGTCCCGCTGGCCTTTGACGGCGCGAGGGCTGATATCTCGATCGGGCGCGCCAAACTCAGCCTGCTCGCCGCGCGCCCCGTCCAGCCCGGTTCCGGCAGCTTCGATGATGCGAGCTCCAAAACCAAAGCGCTCTGGGGCGCTTATGCAGCCTTGCCGGAGCTAGACATCTATTATCTGGGCTATCGCAATCGGTTCGCCCGCTTCGATGGCCTGACGGGGCGGGAAGTTCGGCATAGCATCGGCCTTCGGTCCCACGGCGTCCGTCGCGACTGGCACTGGAATGTCGAGGGCGTGGTCCAGCTTGGTCATTTCGAGGGGCAGAGGATTGCCGCCTGGACGCTCGGCACGGAGATTGGCCGCAGCTTTCCTGCGCTTGCCTTCGCCCCGGCCGCGACGTTGCGGCTCAACATCGTCAGCGGCGATGGCAAGGCGGGTGACGATGAGATCGGCACCTTCAACGCTCTCTTCCCCAAGGGCAAATATTTCGGCGAGCTCTCGCCGGTCGGCCCGACCAACATCATCAACCTCAACCCGCGTCTCAGCGGCACCCTTGGCGGCGGCGTCTCCGCAAGCTTCGGCGTGAACGCCTATTGGCGCACCAGCACCGCAGACGGCATCTACGACATTCCCGGCAACCTGATCCGCAGTGCCGGCAACAGCAAGGCACGCTTCATCGGCAAGGAAACCGAGGCGACGGTCGCCTGGCAGGCCACGTCCGAATGGGAATTGTCGGCATCGCTCTCGGCTTTTACGCCAGGGGCCTTCATTCGCGAGACCGGCTCGGCGAAGACGATCATCATGCTGGGCCTGGAAAGCAATTTCCGCTTCTGAGGATATTCGTTCGACATTATCGAACGCCAGATTCAATCTTATTCGACTGCTTCAATCAAAGAGGGTCAGCTAAACAGTCGGTGTCTGACGTTACCGGAGACCCCTATGACGACCGAAAAAACCGCCACTTCGCCGCTGCCCTGGCTCCTCCTGCTTCTCTCCGTCACGACAGGCCTTGTCGATGCCATCTCGGTTCTGGGTCTCGGAAAAGTCTTCACAGCCAACATGACCGGCAATGTCGTGTTCCTCGGCTTCGCCGCCAGTGGCGCGCCGAGCTTCAAGTTTGCGCCTTATGTCTTCGCCATAGCGTCTTTCATGATTGGAGCGTTGATCGCGGGACAGATCGGGAAGCGGCATGCGGGGTCGCCTCTCCGTCGTTGGCTGATCATCGCCGCCTCGGTCGAGGCGATCCTTCTCTGGGTCGCGGCGGGTGTGGCGGTCGGGTTCGACGCGACGACCCAGACCCCTGGTTCCAGCGTCTACATCATCATCGCCCTGACCGGCCTCGCGATGGGCTTCCGCAACGCGACGATCCGCCAACTCAAGGTGCCCGACCTTACCACGACCGTCCTCACGCTCACCATCACCGGACTTGCAGCCGACTCCAGCTTCGCGGGCGGAACCAACCCCAACTGGGCTCGGCGCATCGGCAGCGTTGCCGCCATTTTTCTTGGCGCGGCCATCGGCGCTTGGTTTGTCACCCATGGGGGATTGGTCGCACCGCTCATCCTGACGGGCGGGCTGATTTTTGCGGGCACGCTGGCCTGCGCCCTTCATCCCGCCGCGTCCAAGCCGCTCTAGGCTGTATCGACATTCAGCCCTGACGGCCTGCAAATGACGCTTTTCCGTGCTTCCGGTGCTCACCTACTTTGAGTAGGCTGCGCGCCGGGYCACGGAAAATCACCATTTTCGGCTCGCCATCTTCTGAATGTCGATACAGCCTAATTCTCCAGCGCGCGTTCGATCCTGCGGTCAGGCGCGAGCCAGAAGAGAAGAATGACAATGTAGAGAATTATTGCCACCGACCGCGCGAAGAAGGCGGCCGGCACGGCGACGACATAGAGAGCAAGGCTGATCTTGCCTTTCCAGTCTCGCCCGATGGCTTTCGCTACGGCCGAGTGGGCGCCGTTGCAGGCAATGATCGCGCGCTCGGTCAGTTCGTAACCGACCGCCGCCATCCCCAACACGACGCCATAGGATGCCGTGGCCATCGGGGAGAAGCCGCTCGCATCCAGCCAACGGATGACGAAGGGGACGAGCGACAGCCAGAACAGCAGAAACAGGTTCGCCCACAGCACGCGACCATCGATCCGGTCGGTCGCGTGCATCAGATGGTGATGATTGTTCCAATAGAGCCCGACATTGATGAACGACAGGACGTAAGCAAGCAGGATCGGCAGGCTGTCTGACAGCGCCGCGAGGGTTCCTTCCTGCGGCACCTTGAGTTCGAGCACCATGATCGTGATGATGATCGCGACCACGCCATCGGTGAAGGCCTCCAGCCGTCCCGAACTCATGCCCCGCCCCGGCCGGCCTTCGGCAGGGTCAGACATCGCCCATGCCCTCCAGTTCCTTGTCGTCCGCACCGAGCGCCACGAACTGGTCGAGCAGCCAGGAGGCGGCAGGCCCAGGCGGCGAATCGCGGCGCCAGACTCCCGCGAACCGATAGGTTCCGCCCAGATGATCCGGCATGACCAACCGAACCAGCGTGCCATCGATCAGGTCGGACTCAATCATAGGCAACGGCATGTTGCCCCACCCAATCCCCTCGCGCAGCAAGGCGTGCTTGGCGCCCAGATCCGCGAGGCGCCAGGTCTTGGGACTCATCACGGAATAATCCTGACCCTCCGTGAAGCGGGAGCGGTCCGTCAGCACCAGCTGGGTATGCTCGCGTCCGGCGCCGGGAGGGATGCGTTCCATGCGGCCGAGCGGATGATCGGGCGCCGCCACGGGCACCATCGGGACCGATCCGGCGGCGATGCACTCGACGCTTTCCACACCGGCCGCCAACGGCCCCGAAATCCCGATCGCAGCCGTCCGGTCGAGCACCATCGCCGTGATCGCGCCCAAGGCCTCCGCATGCAATCGAAGCTGGACGGTCGGAAACTCCGCCGCGAAACCACGGAGTATCTTGCCCAGGCGCTCGGACGGCACCATGACGTCAACCGCCAGATCCACCTCCGCCTCCAGCCCGTCGAGCAGCCCCTTCACTTTTGCGCGCAACCCGTCAAAGCCGTGCGAAATGAGGCGCGCCTCGGCGAGCAAAGCCCGTCCTGCGACAGTCAGCTGGGGTTTGCGCGTCCCTTCCCGGTCGAACAGAGAGATGCCAAGCTGGGCTTCCAGATTGGCGATGCCATAGCTGATCACCGACACTGCGCGATTAAGCGAGCGCCCGGCGGCGGCGAAGCTACCCGTGTCGACGATGGCGAGGAAGATGCGGAGCTGGTCGAAGGTCGGCGTTCCAGGTGAGTTCATCGTTCCACTTTCTCGAATGAATTGGCGCGATTTATCCCTCTGATCCCCAGTCCCTGCAAGGCGTAAGACAGCTCCAACGACAGCTTGAGGCTATTTCAAAGGAGACATGACATGATCGAAGTACGACCTTTCGCGCAGCTGGGCGGCGCAAACCATGGCTGGCTGGATGCCAAGCATCATTTCTCGTTCGGCGGCTATCACGATCCAGCACGCATGAACTGGGGCAACCTTCGGGTCTGGAACGACGACACGATCGCGCCGCACACTGGTTTTCCTCCGCATCCGCACCGCGACATGGAGATCATCACCTATGTTCGCGAAGGCGCCATCACGCATGAAGATAGCCTGGGCAACAAGGGCCGGACCGAAGCGGGCGACGTTCAGGTCATGAGCGCTGGATCGGGCGTCCGCCATTCCGAGTATAATCTGGAGGATGTCACGACGAAGATTTTCCAGATCTGGATCGTGCCCACCCGCAACGGCGATGCGCCGAGTTGGGGCGCCCGTCCGTTCCCCAAGGGCGATCGTGCCGGTCATTTCGTTACGCTCGCTTCCGGATATGAGAATGACAACGAGGCGCTGCCCATCCGGACCGATGCCCGCATTGTCGCCGCGACGCTGAAGGCCGGCGAAAGCGCCGAATATCCCATCGGCAAGGACCGGAAGGCCTATCTCGTTCCCGCTACCGGCGCGATCAGGATCGACGATGTGCAGGTCAATGCTCGTGACGGTGCCGCGATCCAGGATGTCGATGTGATCCGTGTCATCGCGATCGAGGATAGCGAGATCGTCATGGTCGATGCTGCCTGATCAGCTTTCCGGAGGGCCGAAGGCCCTCCGGGACAAAGTTCCACGAGCCTCAGGCAGCAGCCAACCAGCACCCTGACGGCCTGCAAATGGTTGAAGCGAGCCACGTGCCTCGCTTCAATCCCGTGCTTCCGGTGCTCACCTACTTTGAGTAGGCTGCGCGCCGGGTCACGGAAAATCACCATTTTCGGCTCGCCATCTTCTGAATGTCGATACAGCCTAGGGAGCTAAGCCCAATCGGAGACGCTCACCCTTTATTTGCGGTTGACTCGCATTAGCATAAAAAATACGGAGGCCCCTATCAACTTGGCGGGGGCATCATGAAATTGAACTGGCTGCTATCGACCTCATTGCTCGTCACGCTTGCGGACCCGAGACCTGCTCTCGCGGAAGTGGTCCCTCCCGCGCATGAGTCGATGGAAATCATAGTCACCGGCGAGAAGGCTGCGCGCAGTCTGCAAGAAACGACGGCCTCCGTCGGGGTCGTGACAGCCGAGCGCCTTGCCGATGAAAATATCCTCACGATACAGGAAATCTACCAGCGCACGGCGAATGTCTCCGAGACTTACGGTGCATCCGGTTTCTCGATCCGTGGCATCGACCAGCGCGGGGTATCGGGTGGCGGCGACGCAGCTACGGCTACCGTATTTGTCGACGGCGCACCGGTTCAGCAGGATATTCTGTCCAATGGTCCGACGGACATGTGGGACGTCGCTCAGGTCGAAATCTTCCGCGGTCCCCAATCGACAATTCAGGGTCTGAATGCGCTGGCCGGCGCAGTGCACATTCGTACCCAGGACCCGACTTTTAATTGGAGCGCTAAAGGTCGGGCGCTGGTCTCCTCCTTTGACACCACCCAGTTCGCCGTTGCCGGTGGCGGACCGTTGATTATGGACGAGCTTGCCTTCCGCATTTCCGCCGAAAAGCGGGACTCTGATGGGTACATCTACAATCCGACCCGCCGGGCACCGGAAAACCCGCTGGACTCGATCTCCCTGCGCGGCAAGCTCCTGTGGAAGCCTTCGGCTTTGCCCGGCTTCGAGGCGCGGCTCAACTATCATCACTTCGAAACGCAGGGTGGCTATCTATTCGTCTACGTCGACCGGTCGAATGGCGATTACTTCAAGACACGGACGAACCCCTCGGATTATCCCAACAGCAGCGATGTTGATAACGACCAAGTGACGCTGGACCTGCGCTACGATCTCGGCAGCGGTCTCTCGCTCAGCACGCTCGGCACCTGGACAGACACGAAGTTCATCCGCAAATATGATGGCGATTCCTCGGCTGCCAGCAGAGCCTATAGCGACATCGCTGGCGGGGCAGAGACCTTCACCCAGGAACTGCGCCTCAATTATGAAAGCGGTCGGCTAAGCGGGCTTGTCGGTCTGTTCTATTATTATCGCGATCAATATCGAAAGTCGCATCAGGTGACGCTGGTGCCGACGCCCGCCAGCACGATCATCAATGCGCTAACACCCAGCCTGGGTGCGGCAACGGCGCAGCAGGTGGCGGGGATTTACACTGCCGCGCTGCCAAACATTCCGGTCGATTACACATCGGATTTTCCTACTCAGGTCGAAACCATGGCCGTGTTTGCTGATGCCCGATATCGGCTGACGGACCAGCTGTCGCTGATCGGCGGCTTCCGCTACGATCATGAGCGCAACAAGATCGGCGGCGAAGCGGTCGCAACCTTCGTCGGCACTTTGCCGAACGCCGCTCTTTACCCGGCTCCCCTGAATAGCGCCATCACCGCCCTGAATGGCTTTGTGCTCGGGCTGGTTGACGACGCCAATGGCTCAGCTCCTGTGGGAACGCGAACGTTCGACGCTTTCCTGCCTAAAGGTGGGATTGAGATGGCATGGACTCCCGACCTCTCGACCGCGTTCGTGGCTCAGCGCGGCTATCGGTCGGGTGGCAGCAGCTTCAACACAGCACGATCACAACTGTTTGCTTACGATCCTGAGTTCACCTGGAACTATGAGTTATCCCTGCGCTCAGCGTGGCTGGACGGCCGGTTAACGGCCAACGCGAACGCCTTCTACATCGACTGGACCGAGCAGCAGACTACCGCAAACTTCGGTAACGGCACCTACGACACGCACACGGTCAATGCCGGCAAGTCGCATGTCTACGGGTTCGAGGTCGAGGTGGCGCATCGCGTCTCATCCGCCTTCGACTGGTATGCGAGCGTCGGCCACACGCGCACGAAGTTCGATGAGTTTGTGACGAACGTCGGGTCGATCACCGACCTCTCAGGGCTCGAATTCCCCTATGCACCCAAATGGACGCTTTCGGCGGGCGCCAATGTGCGGTTCGCTGACGGCTTCAATGCCAATGTCAACGCCAGTTACCGCAGCGCTGTCATGACCGATGTGTCGATCCCGCAGGCGGAGAGCCGCGTCGGCGCTCGCACGCTCGTCAATGCACGGATCGGCTATGCAGCCGGTCACTGGAGCCTGTCCCTGTTCGCCAACAACGTCTTCAATGAGAAGTACGATCAGTACGTCAACGACTATACTGATTTTGCCGTTATTGGCGCGCCACGCAGCGCGGGCGTGGTGCTGGAAGCCGGGTTTTGAGTGACATGGGGTTTCCGGTCGCTATTGCAGCGATCATAGCAGGCAGCGGGGCGGGCGCTTCGTTTCTTCGGCGCGCATGGCAGCTCAAAGCAGGCAAGGCGCGATGGCGCCGGGCAGGCCTGGCATTGCTGGGCGTGACCCTACTTTGGCCAGCATGGACGCTGGGCGAGGCGCGGGGACCATTTATAGCCGTTACGCTCCTGTCTGTCTCAGCGCTCGGCGTCGTTGCCTCCGGGTACACGCGTCGGTCGGTTCGTGCGCAGCGCACTGCGCGGGAAGGACTCGCACCCGAGCCAGCCGAGCGGGCACCCAGCGTCTGGCGCACTACGTTGCGCTGGTCGCTCGCCGGTCCCATCGGCATGGTGGCGGCAATGGGACTGGGGATCAGCTATGCCGTTTGGGCACCCGGCGAAATCCAGACGCGGTTGCTGATCGGCGGTCTGATCGTGCCGCTGGCCTGGGGGGGAGCAATGGCATGGACCCTTGCCGACAGCCGGATTCTACGCGCCGCAGCGGTGTTGGTGGGAACCTCCATTATCGGCTTCGGGGCGGCCATGTTGAAGGGACTGACATGACGAGGAAGAAAGGCGCGGGTTTCCCATCTCCGGATCTGGTGCGCGCGGTCCTCAAGGGGCACAGCGGCCTCGGCCTGGCTTTCGCTGCGCTGCTTTATTTGATCTGCCTGACCGGGACGATCGCCGTATTTGCCAACGAATTCTATCGCTGGGAGAACCCGGACGCCGAACGCATGGAAATCATCTCTGCGGACGCCGTTCAGGCAGCCTATCGTGCTGCGATGGATCGCGCCAAGGGGCCTGTCGAGCATGTCTTTGTCCTGATGCCCAGCAAGGATCGGCCCTGGCCAACCCTGCGGGTCGACACCGAGGATGGTACGCGCACAACCTGGATGGTCGACGGCACGGGGCGCATTACCGGAGAGTTGCGCGAGAGCTGGACGCATTTTCTCACCCGGCTGCACATCAATCTGCACCTACCGCAAAGCTGGGGCATCTTCATTGTCGGGTTGAGCGGCGTCGCACTGCTCTCCTCCCTAATCTCTGGATTGCTTGCTCATCCCCGAATCTTCCGCGATGCCTTTCATCTGCGGCTCGGCGGCTCGCGGCGGGTGCAGGAGGCCGATCTGCACAACCGCATCGGCGTATGGGCGTTACCCTTTCATATCACAGTCTCGCTGACCGGCGCATTGTTAGGCCTGAGCACTGTCATCATCGGTTCGATCGGGCTCGCCGTGTTTCAGGGTGACACCGCCAAAGTCTATGCCATCTTTACGCCGCCCCATCCGGCAGAAGACACACGTCCTGCCCAGCCGATCGACCTGCGGCCACTGTTCGCGAAAGTGGCTGAACGGGCGCCGCGTGCTCCCATCAGCTATCTCGTTGTCGAGCATCCGACAGAGCAAGGCGCGGCCGCCATGTTCGAGGTGGAGCGCGGCACATCCCGCATCGCCAACAGCGATGTTTACGCCTTCGACCGCGCAGGAACGCTCTATTACCAGCAACAGGCCGCGCGGAATAATGTCGGCCAGCAGATCCTGGGATCACTTGGACCGCTCCATTTTGGGTGGTTCGGCGGCGGCATCGTCAAGATCGCCTATGGGTTGCTGGGCCTTGGCCTCACCTATCTTGCCGCGGGCGGCGTCCACATCTGGCTGGCCCGGCGGCGCGACAAGGGCAGGCCGGCGCCGGGCTGGGAACGTGTCTGGGCGGCGACTATCTGGGGACAGCCCCTCGCGCTGACATGCGCGGCCATCACCACGCTGTTTAGCGCCGCTGCAGCTTTGCCGATCTGGGCCTGGGCAGTGGTCAGCCTCGCGGCGCTAGGAGCAGCGGCTGCACTCTCGCCGGCGAGCCTGTCGCGGATCGGTCGCAACGGCACAGGCGCGCTGCTGATCGCTCTTGCAATCGGGCACTCTGTCTTGTTCGGCACCAATGAGGCGATGGCGCTAATCGTCGACGGTTCGCTCGGCCTCCTGGGTGCAGGCTTGTTGGCGGTTTCGACTGTATCCCAAGGGGGCGGGCGGCTGAAAAACGCATGAACGAATGGCAGGCTCGAACGGCGATGTTTGACCGTCTCGAAGGTTCCAAGCCTGATGAACGGGCGTCATTCCCGAAGCGTGCAGCGCGGAAGTGGCCACCATAAGCCACGACCCTGTGCTTATGAACAGGGGCGCGGGTAGCGCAAGACGACGCGCAGTCCGTTCGGCGCCCTCTGTTCGAAAAGCACCTTCGCCCGATCGCGCCCGGCAAGCGCGCGCACGATCGCGAGACCCAGACCCGCGCCCCCGGTTTCGCGGCTACGCGAAGGGTCGAATCGTTGGAAGGGCACGCCGAGACGTGACAGCGCTTCGGCCGGAACCCCTGGGCCATCGTCCTCAACGACAATGTCGACGGCGGCGCCATGGGCCTGCGCCGCGACGGTCACGCAGGTTCCGTGACGAAGCCCGTTTGCGATCAGGTTGTCGAGCACGCGCCGCAGCGCCAGGGGCGTTGCCATGACCGCGAGATCCTCAGGCACTGACAGCAAGGTCACCGAATCGCCGAACTCGATATGAGCATCAACGATCTCGCCCAGGGTTGGACCGAGCAGCACGCGCTCCGGCCGGGTCGGCGGAGCGGTGTCGCGATCTGCCAGGAAGAGCGTATCGTTGACCAGCGCGGTCATCTCGTCGAGGTCGCGCACAGCACGGTCACGATGCCCGGCATCGTCAATGAACTCGGCGCGCAGCCTGAGGCGCGTCATATAGGTGCGAAGATCGTGCGCGATCGCGCCGAGGACCCGCGTGCGCTCGGTGATGAGGGCACGGATCTGCGCCTTCATGTCGTTGAATGCCATCGCGAGTTGCCGGACTTCCCGCGGCCCCGTCACCGGCAGGTCGGACGCGTCGAGATGGTCGGCGAAGCGGCGAACGCCGCGCGAAAGCGCGCCGAGCGGTCGGGTGGTCTGCCGAACGGCGAGCATCAATACGCCGAGCAGGGCCAGCGCGCCCAGCGCACCGATCATAGCGCGTCTCTGGAGATAAGCGCGCAGCTCGTCCGACGGCTGACTGGTAAGGAGCAGGATCTCGCCTTCCCTGAGTCCGATTGCCACCCGGATCGGCGCGAGGAAGCGTGCGGGACGGACGTCATCGCCGATCCACCGGCTCAAACGGGGACGCCGACCGTCGACGCTGACGGCGCGCCCCCGCGCCGCGGACCGATAGCGTCGGGCAAGATCCTCGAGCTCGTCGGAGGAGCGCCAGCGGGCGGGAAGCGCTCGTGCCAGCCTCAACGAATAGAGCCCGCCGTCGAAAGCCTCAACCAGCGCTTCACGCTGGGCAGGCGGCGCGCGATCGAGCGCATCGGCGATTGCTGAGGCTTCTTCCGGCCTGGGTAGGCCATAGGACGGTATGGCATCACTGGAGGCGGGCAACGCTACTACCGCGATCAGCAGTTGAAGCAGAATGAACCCGATCAGCAGGATCGCAGCGAGGCGCAGCGAGAGGTTGGAGCCGATGGTCATGCGCGTTCTACGGGCAGTGTGAACTGATAGCCGCCGCCGCGCACCGTCTTGATAACCGTGTCGCCGCCGGGCGCCTGCGCGAGCTTGCGGCGTAGCCGGCTGAGCTGCACGTCGATTGCCCGGTCGAACGGCCCCGCGCTGCGGCCGCGCGTCCAGTCGAGCAACTGATCGCGGTTCAGCACGCGCTGCGGATGGGTGACGAAGCAGTGCAGCAGGTCGAACTCGCCGGCGGTCAGTTCGACCTCTTCGCCCTCGGGCCCCACGACCGAGCGCGCGCCCAAGTCGAGCGTCCACCCACCGAAGCCGTAGCGCTCATTGGCGAGAGCAGGACTTATCCGGTGCTGGCCGCGCGTCCTGCGCAGGATCGCACGAACCCGCGCAACCAGCTCGCGGGGGTTGAACGGCTTCGGCAGATAGTCGTCGGCGCCTATCTCCAGCCCTACGATCCGATCGACATCGTCCGCTTTGGCTGTGACCATCAGCACGGGAATGTCGCCCGCAGCGCGGAGCCGGCGACAGAGCGAGAAGCCGTCTTCCCCGGGCAACATCACGTCGAGCACGGCAAGGTCGATGCGCCGGCGCTGATTAAGTTGATCGAACTCGAGGGTCGTCCGGCAGCCTACGGCTTCGAAACCTTCCCGGTTGAGCAGGTCGACGACCAGCGCGCGAATCTCGCGATCGTCCTCGACTACGGCAATGCAACTGGTCTCCATCCCATACAGATAACGCCGCTCGGCAGTGGCGTGAACGCATCCCGCGCGTGCGTTACACTCTGTTACGCTTCGTCACTGCTCGGTCGCAGGCGGATTACAGCTTGCCTCCAAAAGCATGTTTACCGCGGCGGATCGTCGCCAGTGCTAGGAGTAAAAGGATGTACACGCATGTTCTGAGCTTTGCCGCGCTTGCCGCTGCTCTTGTCGCAGCCGCCGGTCCAGCCGATGCGCAGGTGCGCCGTGGTCATGTGGTGGCAGGCAGGAGTGCAGCGGGTCACGGCTTCGCGCAGTGGCGCTCGGCATCGCGCCAGCCCGGTTCGGCGACGGTCCGGCGCGGCCTGCAGACCTCCGACGGCCGCGGCTATCGCCACGAGCGCAGCCGTGACCATGGATCCGGCCATTATTCAGCAGATCGCAGCACCCAGTTCAACAACGGGCGCGGCGCAACCACGTCACGCGACGCGAACTGGGGCGACGGCAGCTTCAACGGCAGCCGCACTACCTCGCTCAACAACGGCAACAGTTTCGGCCGTACGACCAGCGCGACCAACAATGGTGACGGCACCGCAAACTATTCGAGCACGCTCACCGGCCCGCAGGGTGCGACTCGCACCGTGAGCGGCACCGTTCCGCACCGTCCCTGACCCACGTCCCCAGCGGCCGCGCCCCATGCTCCCGGGGGCGCGGTCGCGCCTCCATTTGAGGTTCCATATATGAAGAAATTCCTGATCCTGCCGATCGCGCTGCTCGGGTCCAGTCCCGCGCTCGCGCAGATGCAGCGCGATCCCGGTGCCGCGCTCGCCAATGCCGATGCCAATGGCGACGGCGCGATCACCCGCGCCGAATTCCAGCAGTCGCGTGCGGCGCGGTTCGACAAGGCCGACCTCAATCACGACGGCGCGGTCAGCCGCGACGATTTCAAGCGCCTGGCACGCTTCCGGCCCGATGCGGTGGAGCGGCTCAGCGCGTTGATCGCTGAGGCGGATGCCAATGGCGACGGCCGCGTCACCCGGGACGAAATCGGCAAGGCACCGATGCCGATGTTCGACCGCGCCGACGCCAATCAGGACGGCAGGGTCGACCAAGCCGAACTCGCCGCCTTCAAGGCGAAGGCCGCCGAACTCCGCAAGCAGCGCTGACGATGGAAGTCACGCGTTCTGCGCTGTGGCTGGGCACGATGCTGCTGCTGGTGCTGGCCGAAGCCGGCTGGCGGCTGGCCAGCCGGCGGGGCTATGACGGCGCCGCCGCGTTCACCACCCTCTGGCTGGTGCTCGGCAATATCCCGTTCGCGGCGCTGAACGCAGGAGTGGTCGGCTCGGTCTTCATGGCTGCGGCCCGCCTGACGCCGCTTGACTGGCCCGTGAACCACTGGGGGACCTGGGCGGCCGGCTTCATCGCGGTCGAGTTCGCCTATTACTGGTTCCATCGCGCCAGCCACCGTGTCCGCTGGATGTGGGCAACCCATTCGGTGCATCATTCGGCCGAACAGTTCACGCTACTCGCCTCGCTTCGGCTGGGCTGGACCAATCTCTTCTCTGCCGGCTGGCTGGTCTACCTGCCGTTGGTGCTGTTAGGGCTGCCGCCGTTCGTGCTGGCGGCATTGCTCACACTCAACCTGCGCTACCAGTTCTTCCTGCATACCGAGGCGGTGGGACGGCTAGGACCGTTCGAATGGCTGTTCAACACGCCCACCCATCACCGGCTGCACCATGCGTCGAACCATGCGTATATCGACAAGAATTACGGCGGCGTGCTGATCCTGTTCGATCGGCTATTTGGGACGCTCGCGCACGAGCAAAGCAGCGAGGCGATCCGCTACGGCCTCGCGCATCGCCCCTCGACAGCCAATCCGGTCTGGCTCGTATGTCGCGAGTGGGCAATCATGCTGGCCGAGGCCCGCCGCGCACGCGGGCTGCGCGCCAAGGTAACCGCGCTTGTCGCGATGCCGTGATTGGAGGCACGATCATGATCCAGACCTTGTTCCTTGCTGCTGCGCTGCTGGCGCCGCCCACGGCCTATGCCGCGCCCGTCGATGCGATCGCCACTTGCGACGCCGAGTGGTACGACGCCGCACGCGACCGTGGTGTGCCGGTGCGGATCCGGATGCCGGCCGGTTCAGACAGGGCGCCGGTGATCCTGTTCAGTCACGGACTGGGCGGTTCGCTTGATGGCGGGACCAACTGGGCGGCAGCCTGGGCGAAGGCGGGTTTCATCGTCGTCAATCTCCAGCACCAGGGTAGCGACCGCTCCATCATCGGCTCGGGCAGGATCGGCGCGGCGATAGCGCCCGCGCAGCTCGTCGCGCGCGTCGATGACGTGCATTTCGTGCTCGATGAGCTGGGGCGCCGACCACGCGAGGGGAAATGCGATCTGCGACGGGCGGATCTCGCCCACATCGGCATGTCCGGTCACAGCTTCGGCGCACACACGACTCAGGCGATCGCGGGTCAGCGCTTTCCCATGGCCGGGATCACAGCCGACCCGCGCGTCAAGGCAGCCATGGCTTTCAGCCCTTCGCCGCCGATGCGAGGATCCGACGCTGCTGCGTTCGGCAGGGTCACCATTCCGTTCTTCTCGATCACGGGCACGAAAGACGCGGCGCCGATCATGCCGAGCATCACGCCAGGGGATAGGGAGCGTCCATTCCGGGCGATGCCACCGGGCGGGAAATACCTGCTGGTGCTCGAGGGTGCCAACCATATGGTGTTCAACGGCCAGGACGGGCTGCGCGGACCGGCATCCACCGCCACGCCGCATGTTCGCGAAACCGTGATTGCGGCGACGACCCTGTTCTGGCGCGCAACACTCCTCGGCGACGCGTCCGCGAGAGTCACGCTTGGAGGATTTGGAGCAAGCCTGCCCTCCGGCGATCGATTCGAGCAAAAATAGGTCCCACCTCCTTCGCCCCCTCATACTTGTCCGGTAGAGCGGCTTCGACCGGCGTCATCCCCATCTTTTTTGAAAAAAGCTGTCCGCCAATCTGAACGCGAATTATCGCAGTGCCGCCGGTCTCTCGCGTGGACATAAATCAACGGCGGCCAATGAACCTCCAGTTTCGGTCAGGCCCAAATTCGGGGCATAATTTCGTAGCACTATCAAATCGCTAAGCGATAAATTCGATTCCAGCTTGGTCCAGGCATGTCCCACTCAGGCGATCAGCCGCCATCCCACCACCACCAGCACCGCCGCCAGCAGGGGCTGGAGGACGCGATCCGACGCGCGCGTGGCCAGCAGCGATCCGATCACGATCCCCGGCAGCGACCCGGCCAGCAGGTTGACCAGCAGCACCGGATTGACATTGCCGATCCACAAATGCCCCAACCCGGCCACCAGCGTCAGCGGCACGGCGTGGACGATGTCGGTGGCCACCAGCCGCTGCATCCGCATGCGCAGCGGATAGAGCGCCAGCAGCAGCGTCGCCCCGATCGCGCCCGCGCCGACGGAGGTCAGCGTCACCATCGCGCCCAGCAAGGCCCCGGCCAGCATGGTCAGCGCCGGCTGCCAGCGGGTGAAGCCGTCCGCCGTGCCCACCCGGCGGGCCAGCGCCCAGGCGTGGAAGCGTCCGCGCAGCAGGGTCGCGGCCGCCGTGCCGATCAGCACCATGCCCAGGGCCGCGGTGATCACGCCGGTCTTGATCTGCCCCAGATGCATTTGCGACAGGATCGCCAGGACGATCAGCGACGCGGGAATGCTGCCGATCATCAGGCGCTTCACCACCTCATAGTCCGGGCCTCCCTCGGCGCCGCCCTGATGGTGGTGCACGGCGCCCCCGACCGCCTTGGTGATCGATGCGAACCACAGGTCGGTGCCGACCGCCGTGGTGGGCGCGACGCCGAACAGCAGGATCAGGATCGGCGCCATCAGCGATCCGCCGCCCACCCCGGTCATGCCGACCATCAGGCCGACAAAAAGGCCCGCTACCGCGTGCAACCAATCCATATTCCGCCCCAGATTCATGACGCCGTGCAATCGACCGACCTGTAGGGCCGAAAAACCATGCCAGCCAGCCCCCTTTTGGATCGGAAATTTATCGCCGCGGAAACAAATGCTGCCGGCGGGAGGAACGACGGCCGCGATCCTCTCGACTTCCCTTGCCCCTGCCGTCTAAGACAGGGGCATGATGAAGCTGTTTATTGGCAACAAGGCCTATTCGAGCTGGTCGCTGCGCGGCTGGCTGGCGTGCAAGCTGTCCGGCCTTCCCTTCGAGGAAGTGGTCGTGCCGCTCTATGACGAGGCGTGGGAAAAGCGGCGCGAAGGCGACGAATTCGCGCCCTCTTCCGGCAAGGTGCCGATTCTGTGGGACGGCGACGACATCGTCGTATGGGACAGCCTGGCGATCGTCGAATATCTGAACGAGAAGTCCGGCGGCGGCGCATTCTGGCCCGCCGACACGGCCGCCCGCGCCATGGCCCGGTCGATGGCGGCGGAAATGCATTCGAGCTTCGCCGCGCTGCGCCGCGAGCACAGCATGAACATCCGCCAGATCTATGCCCCCGTCCCGCCATCCGAAGCGGTGGCGCAGGACATAGCGCGCATCATGCAATTATGGGCGGAGGCCCGCGCCCGCCATGGCGGCGCGGGGGAATTCCTGTTCGGGGATTTCAGCGCGGCCGACGTGATGTTCGCGCCGGTCGTGACGCGCTTCATCACCTATCAACTGCCCGTGGCCCGCTTTGCGGACGCCTATATGCGGGCGGTGATCAACCATCCCTGGATGCAGGAATGGATAGGCGGCGCCCAGGCGGAGGAATGGGTGATCGACAGGTTCGAGGCGCCCCCGCAATTGGGATGAGGCGGGTTTTGGCCAATCCAAGACATTCCCCTCCCGTAAACGGGAGGGG